>JAOPVM010000276.1 GCA_025966215.1 Klenkia sp. | reverse complement strand
CGAGGCGATGGGCTGGCCGGTGCCCGAGGGAGCGACGACGGTCGGCCGCTGGTTGCTCGCCCCCGGCCTCGCCGACGAGCTGGCTGCCCGGGTGCCCGCCGTCGTCACCCGGTACCGCCAGCTGCGCCCGCTCGAGCCGGGCCCACCGACCGCCGTGCTGCGCAGCGCCCTGGACCTGCCCGACGCCGAGCTGGTGGCCGGACTGGTGCGGGCCCCGCTGACCCTGCGCGACGGGCGGGTGGTGGCCGCAGACTCCGGGCTGCCCGAGCCGGTGCAGCGGGCGGTCACCGGGATCCTCGCCCGGCTGGCCGTCGAGCCGTTCGCGGCGCCGGACACCGAGGCGCTGGCTGCCGCCGGGCTGGGCACCCGGGAGCTCGCCGCCGCCGTCCGCGACGGACAGCTGGTCCGGATCGCGGACGGCGTCTACCTGGCGCCGGGGGTCGAGCAGCGGGCCCGGACGGCACTGGCCGCCGTGCCGCAGCCCTTCACGCTCAGCCAGGCACGGCAGGCGTGGGGGACCAGCCGCCGGGTCGCCGTGCCGCTGGCGGAGTGGTTGGACGCTCGTGGGATCACCGAACGGCTGCCCGACGCCACGCGACGGCTGCGGTGAGGACCGTCGTCCGGCTCGGTGCACCCACTGAGGCGGACTCACTCACCCGCGTGATGGACGCCCCGGCCGACGTGTACCCGCAGCTGCTGGCGGCCCAGGCCGAGGGCACCTGTCTGCTGCTGGTCGCCGAGGTCGGCGGGCGGGTCGTCGGCACCGGGCTGCTCCGGTGGGCGCCGCGGGACACCGCCGTCGCCGAGCAGTGGCCCGGGCTGCCGGAGCTGAGCAACCTGCAGGTGCACCCCGACGAACGGGGGAGCGGGCACGGCACCGCGCTGGTGGAGGACGCCTGCGCCCGGGCCACCGCGGCCGGGCACGAGCGGATCGGCATCGGGGTGGGCGAGAACGCCCCGGATGCCGCCCGGCTGTACCTGCGGCTGGACTTCGCCGAGACCGGGCTGGCCTACAGCGACCGGTACACCTGGACCGACGCCGACGGCGTCGACCACGACGCCGAGGACGCCGTGCGCCACCTGGTCCGCCGGCTGGTCTGAGGCTCAGCCGCCGTCGCTCAGCGCGGTCCGCAGGGCGCGTTCGTGCTCGGTCTCCTCCGGCGGCGGCGGGCCGGCGGGGGAGGTCTCGACCACCTGCTCGGGGCGTACCGGGTCGGGCAGGGCCCGGAAGCGGGCGCGGGGGTCCTCGGTCACGGCGCCAGGGTCCTCCGCAGCCGCCCCCGTGTCAGCCCGGCGACGCCTCCCGGGCCCTCAGGCCTGCTGGGCCGCGACCCGCCCGGTGAGCTCCACGACGTCCAGTCGCTCGACGTGGGGCTCGGGCGGTCGGTGGCCGCCGAACGCGGTGTCCACGGCGGGGTGGACACGCTCGTCGAAGGCGCGGGCGCAGGCCTCCTCGCTCTCCCAGACGTCGATGTAGCGCAGCCCCCCGGCGGGGTTGCGGACGCACAGGTGCACGAGGCAGCCCGGCAACGGCTCCTCGCCGAGAGCGGCGGTGATGCGGGCGTAGGTGGCTTCGTCGATCGGGACGTCCTGGATGTAGGCGTGGACCACGATGGGCTCCTCACTTCGGTCCGAACGTGCTTCGGACGAATGTTGGTATCGTGGACCCCGTGTCCGGGGACGTCAAGCGCCGCAGGTACGCCTCGACGCTGCGCGCCGACCGGGCTGCTGCCACCCGCCGGGCGGTGCTGGAGGCGGCCCGGGCGCTGTTCCTCGAGCAGGGGTACGTCGCGACGTCGGTGGCCGCGATCGCCGGCCGGGCCGGGGTCGCGGTGGACACCGTCTACGCCTCCACCGGGCGCAAGCCGGCGATCATGGCGCACCTGGTCGAGACCGCGCTGTCCGGCACCGAGGACGCCGTGCCCGGCCCCGAGCGTGACTACGTGGACCGCATCCGGTCGGCCGACGGTGCCCGGGCCAAGCTCGGGGTCTACGCCGTCGCG
Organism: Klenkia sp.; assembly: GCA_025966215.1. Taxonomy (GTDB): domain Bacteria; phylum Actinomycetota; class Actinomycetes; order Mycobacteriales; family Geodermatophilaceae; genus Klenkia. The sequence continues at coordinate 1,362 of JAOPVM010000276.1, read as the reverse complement.
GTGGCCGCTCTCGGGGAGCGCCTGGCCCCGGTGCACCGCGCGTTGGCCGAGGCCGCGGTCACCGACCCCGACTGCGCTGCGCTGCAGAACACGGTGGCCACCCGGCGGCGGGCGAACATGCTGCTGTTGGCCGCCGACCTCCGCGCGACCGGGGAGCTGCGCCCCGACATGGACGACGACGACGTCGCCGACGTGGTCTGGGCGACCAACTCGGCGGAGTTCCAGGCGCTGCTGGTCGGTGGCCGCGGGTGGACCACGCAGCGGTTCGGCGACTGGCTCGCCGACTCCTGGGCCAGGCTGCTGCTGTCCTGAGCGTCAGTCGGTGGGCACCCAGGACGCCGGGCGCTTCTCCCGGAACGCCGCGATGCCCTCCTGTCCCTCCGCGGAGGCGAAGAACGCAGCCGAGGTGGCGAGCAGGGGCGCGAAGTCCAGATCGGTCTGCGACCGGAGCAGCCGCTTGGTCTCGGCCAGGGCCCGCGGCGCACCGGCGGCCAGCGCCCGCACCTGGGCGGCAACGGTGGCGTCCACCTCGTCGTCGGCGACGGCGAGGTCGACCAGTCCGCTCTGCGCGGCGGCCGCGGCGTCGAACACCTCGCCGGTGAGCATCAGCCGGTGCACCGCGTGTGCGGTCATCCGCGGCCGGCAGACCGCGGAGATGACCGCCGGTACGACGCCGATGCGCACCTCGGCGAACCCGAACGTGGCCGAGGAACCCGCCACGACCACGTCGCAGGCGGCGAGCAGCCCGACTCCGCCGGCCCGGGCCGGCCCGCGCACGACGGCCAGCACCGGCTTCGGTGCGCGGAACAGCGTCTCCAGCAGCTCCGGGAACTCGTTGACGCCCTGGTCGGCCGCGGCGCCGCCAGCGGCCTCCGACAGGTCCATCCCGGAGCAGAACACCCGGCCGGTGTGGTCCAGCACCACGACCCGGACGGCGTCGTCGCCGAGCGCGTCGGCCAGCGCCTGCCGCAGCTGGGCCCGCAGCGCCCGGGAGAGCGCGTTGCGGTTGGCGGGGGAGTCCAGGGTGAGGGTGGCGACGCCGCGGGACACCTCGACGTGCAGCACTGGGTCGGTCACGCCGCCCATCCTGCCGGGGGAGGGGACACTGGGCCCAGCGATGACCACCACCCTGCCCGTCCTGGGCCAGATCCCCGTCCTGCCGCCCGGCCCGTCGATGCTCTCCGACGCCGCCCGCGCGGAGCTGCCGACGACGCCGTTCGGGCTGTACCTGCACGTGCCGGTCTGCGCGACCCGGTGCGGCTACTGCGACTTCAACACCTACACCTCCGACGAGCTCGGTCCCGGGGCCAACCGCTCGGAGTACGCGGGGACCGCGATCGCCGAACTGCGGCGCGCCGCCCG
>JAOPVM010000267.1 GCA_025966215.1 Klenkia sp. | reverse complement strand
CGCCGCTTCACCGCCACGGTCGCCGACATCCCCAGCCCGTTGGTCACCTGCCCGACCAGCCCCACCGCCTGCCCGGCCTACGAGGCCGCCACCGACGCCGCCGTCCTGACCCAGCTGCACACCGTCTTCGCCGGCGCCGCGATCGCTGCAGCCCTGGCCGCCGTCGTCGCCGTCCTCCTGCTGCGGGTGCCGGCGGGCCGCAGCGTGGATCAGGTGACCTGATCGAAGACTGGCCGCCCGCACCAACGTTGGTGAGGGTGGCCAGCTGTGGATCAGGTCACCTGATCGACGCTGGGGCTCAGGTCAGACGGTGAAGACGATCTTGCCGGCGGTGCGGCCCTCGACCATCCGGGCGAAGCCGTCCCGGGCGTCGGCCAGCGGCATCTCGACGTCGATGAGCGGGCGGACGCCGGAAGTGGCGCAGAACTGGATCAGGGACTCCAGCTCGGTGCGGGTGCCCATGGTGGAGCCGACGACCGAGAGCTGGGTGAAGAAGACCCGGTTGAGCTCGGCGGAGGGGTCGAAGCCGGTGGTGGCGCCGGAGACGACCAGGGTGCCACCGGGCTTGAGGGACTTCACGCTGTGCGACCAGGTCGCCTTGCCGACGGTCTCCATGACGGCGTCGACCCGGCCGGGCAGCCGGGCGCCGGTCTCGAAGGCCTGGTCGGCGCCCAGCGCGACTGCGGCAGCACGCTTGTCCTCGCTGCGGCCGGTCACCCACACCCGGAACCCGGCGTGCGAGCCCAGCACGACCAGCGCCGTCGCCACCCCGCCGGATGCGCCCTGCACCAGCACGGTCTGCCCGGGGCGCAGGCCGGACTTCACGAAGAGCATCCGGTAGGCGGTCAGCCACGCGGTGGGCAGGCACGCGGCCTCGGCGAAGGACAGCTCGGCCGGCTTGGGCAGCACGTTCCCGCGGGGGACGACGACCTGCTGGGCCAGCGTGCCCTGGTGCTTCTCCGACAGCAGCGAACGCTTCGGGTCCAGCGTCTCGTCCCCGCGCCAGTCGGGGGAGCTGATCACCGCGTGCACGACGACCTCGTTGCCGTCGGGGTCGGTGCCCGCGGCGTCGCAGCCCAGGATCATGGGCATCTTCTCCGCAGGCAGGCCCACCCCGCGCAGGCTGAACACGTCGTGGTGGTTGAGCGAGGCGGCCTTGACGTCGATCGTCACCCAGCCGTCGGGGGCCTCCGGGGCCGGGCGTTCACCGACCTCCAACACCGAGAGCGGGTCGTCGGGCGAGGGCGTGGAGACGAAGGCAGCCAGCATGAACGCACGTTAACGTCACCGGACGACGACGGCGACCTCCCCGGCGGCCACGAACTCCCCGATCACCGGGGCGCCGGGCACCTCGCCGCCCAGCAGCAGCCCACCGGAGGTCTGCGCGTCGGCCAGCAGCAGGGCGTCCTCCGCGGAGCAGGCGGACAGGTCGGTGTGCGGGCGCACCCAGTCCAGGTTGCGGCGGGTGCCGCCGGAGACGTACCCGTCGGCGACGGACTGCCGCGCACCGGCCAGGTAGGGGACGTCGGCGGCGTTCACCACGGCGGTGACCCCGCTGGCCCGGGCCATCTTGTAGAGGTGGCCGAGCAGGCCGAACCCGGTCACGTCGGTGCCGGCCCGGATCCCGGCGGCGACCGCGGCGACCGAGGCCTCGGCGTTCAGCCGGGACATCGACGCGATGGCCTCCGGGGACGGCTCGCCGGTGGCCTTCATCCGGTTGTTCAGGGTGCCCACGCCCAGCGGCTTGGTCAGCGAGATGGGGGTGCCGGCGACGGCGGCGTCGTTGCGGATCAGCCGCTCCAGGTCGACCAGGCCGGTGACCGCCATGCCGTAGGTGGGCTCGGGGGAGTCGATGGAGTGCCCGCCGCCGACGTGGCAGCCGGCGGACTGGGCGACCTCCAGCCCGCCGCGGAGCACCTCGGCGGCCAGCTCGACCGGCAGCACGTCGCGCGGCCAGCCCAGCAGGTTCACCGCGACCACCGGGGTGCCGCCCATGGCGTAGACGTCGCTCAGCGCGTTGGCCGCGGCGATCCTCCCGAAGGTGTGCGCGTCGTCGACCACGGGGGTGAAGAAGTCGGTGGTGAGCACCAGACCCTGCCCGCCGGCGATCCGCACCACCGCGGCGTCGTCCCCGTCGTCCAGACCGACCACGAGCTCGGCGGCGGGGTCGGCCGGACCGGTGTGGGTGAGGCCGGCGACGACCGCCTCCAGCTCACCGGGCGGGATCTTGCAGGCGCACCCCCCGCCGTGGGCGAACTGGGTCAGCCGGATCGCGGTCGCCGTCATGACCCGACCGTACGTACTCTCGGCGGTGGAGGCGTCAGGGTGTCTGGTGACCCCCGCGGCCTCTAAAGCCGACGTGGCCCGGTACCCGGGTCAGGCGGGTTCGATTCCCGTCCGCCTCCGCCAACTCCCCCTGGAGCGATGACCACCGACCCCCGCCGGCTCGTCCCGCGCACCGACGCCCTGCTCGCCGAGCCCCGGGTGGCCGCAGCCGCCGACCGGCTGGGCCGGGACCTGGTGAAGGCCGTCGTGCAGGACGTGCAGCAGCGGGTGCGCACCGGTGACCTGCTGCCGGACGACGCCGCCGAGGCCGTCCTCGCCGCCCTGCCCGGGACGGCGTCGAGCCTGCACCGGGTGCTCAACGCGACCGGGGTGCTGGTGCACACCAACCTCGGCCGGGCCCCGTGGTCGGCGGCCGCGGTCGAGGCGGTCGCCGCGGCCAGCGGCACCACCGACGTCGAGCTGGACCTCACCACCGGTCGTCGCGGGCCCCGCGGGGAGGGCGCGATCGGTGCCCTGCTGGCCGCCGTCCCGGCCGCCGGGGCCGCGATCGTGGTGAACAACTGCGCCGCCGCCCTCGCCCTGGTGGCCACCGCGCTGGGTGGTGAGCTGGTCGTGGCCCGGGGTGAGCTGGTGGAGATCGGCGACGGGTTCCGCATCCCGGACCTGCTGGAGTCCACCGGCGCGCGGCTGCGCGAGGTGGGGACGACGAACCGGGTCGTCGTCGCCGACTACACCGCCGCGGTCGGGCCGCAGACCGGTGCGGTGCTGAAGATCCACCCGTCGAACTTCGTCGTCCGCGGTTTCACCCGGTCGGTCGAGGTCGCC
>JAOPVM010000218.1 GCA_025966215.1 Klenkia sp. | reverse complement strand
GCTGCTGACCGCGGCCGCGACGGCGGCCTGGAGCGCCGACAGCTGCAGCGAGGGCAGCGACACGGTGGCGGCCAGGTAGGTGCGCCCGTCGGTGTCCCGGACGGCGGCCCCCTCGGGCGCGCCGGTGCGGCCGCGGGCCGACCGGGCGAGGGTGACGAGCTTGGCGTCCTCGGGCTGCAGTGCGGGTGCGCTCACGGGCGGTCAGCCTTCCACGACGAGCGGGGGCTCGGCGCGGGCGGGTTCGACGGGCTCCTCGTCGGCGACCCGGCTGACCAGCATGGTGTCGATCTGGTTGCGCCGGCCGCCGGTGCTCTCGGCCACCAGCCGCAGCCCGCCGACGACGGTGGCCGAGCCCTCGATGGGCACCCGGCCGATCTCCCGGGCCAGCAGCCCGCCGATGGTCTCGACGTCGTCGTCGTCGGGCAGCTCGACCCGGAACAGGTCGGCGAGGTCCTCGACGGGCAGCCGGGCGATGACCCGGTAGGACCCGTCGGGCAGCTCCTCGATCGGCGGCCGCTGCACGGTGTCGTGCTCGTCCTGGATCTCCCCGACGATCTCCTCGAGGATGTCCTCGATGGTCAGCAGCCCGGCCGAGCCGCCGTACTCGTCGACGACGACGGCCATGTGGATCCGGCGGGCCTGCATGTCCCGCAGCAGGACGTCGACCGGCTTGGACTCCGGGACGAAGGAGGCCGGCCGCATGACGTCCTCGACGCGCTGCCTGCCGCCGTCCCCACTGCCCTGGGTGCGCTTGACCAGGTCCTTCAGGTAGACCACGCCGACCACGTCGTCGACGTTCTCCCCGATCACCGGCAGCCGGCTGAACCCGCTGCGCAGCGCGAGCGCGAGCGCCTGCCGGAGGGTCTTGGTCTGCTCGATCCAGACGACGTCCGGGCGGGGCACCATGACCTCGCGGGCGATGGTGTCCCCGAGTTCGAACACCGAGTGGATCATGTTGCGCTCACCGGACTCGACCACGCCGCGTTCCTCGGCCATGTCGACCAGCTCGCGCAGCTCGACCTCGGTGCTGAACGGGCCGTCGCGGTAACCACGGCCGGGGGTGATCGCGTTGCCCAGCAGGATCAGCAGGGTGGACACCGGGCCGAGCACCCGGCCCAGCAGCCGGGTGAGCCCCGCGGCGCGCAGCGCGACCGGGTAGGCGTGCTGACGGCCCAGGGTGCGTGGGCCGACGCCGATGAGCACGTAGCTGACCACGGTCATGACCGCTGCCGCGGTGACCACGCCGGCCCCGACGCCGTCGAAGACGACGAACAGGATCACCGCGATGAGCACCGCGGCGGTCATCTCGCAGGCGATCCGCAGCAGGAGCAGCAACGAGACGTGCCGCGGCCGGTCGTCCACGACCTCCAGCAGCACCTCGGCCCGCGCGACGCCCTCGCGGCGCATCTCCTCGACCCTGGCCCGGGAGACCCGGGCCAGGGCGGAGTCGACGGCGGCGAACAGCCCGGCGACCGGGACGAGCAGGACGGCGATCACCAGGAGGGTGACCGCGGTGGCGCTCATCGCTCGGGGAGGGCTTCGCCCGTGACCTGGTGCCGGGGCGCGGAGCGGAACCCCTCGAGGAGGGAGGACTGGAGGCCGAACATCTCCTTCTCCTCCTCGGGCTCCATGTGGTCGTAGCCGAGCAGGTGCAGCACGCCGTGCGTGGCCAGCAGCAGCAGCTCGTCGTCCATCGTGTGCCCGGCGGCGCGGGCCTGGCGGATGGCGACCGCGGGGCACAGCACGACGTCGCCGAGCAGCTCGGGGCCGGCCTCGGGGTCGTCGGGACGGGCGGTGTCCAGCTCGTCCATCGGGAAGGCGAGCACGTCGGTCGGGCCCTTCTCGCCCATCCACCGCTCGTGCAGGCTGGCCATGTGGTCCACGTCCACGCACAGCACCGACAGCTCGGCCAGCGGGCTGACGTCCAGCTCGCCCAGCACGTACCGGCAGACGCCGGTCAGGGACGTCTCGTCCACGGCGATCCCGGACTCGTTGGCGACCTCGACGGCCATGGTCAGTTCCCCTTCTGCCGGCGCGGGCCGGGGCTGCGGACCGGGTCGGGGCGGGTGGTCTGGACGGTGTCCCAGCGCTCGTAGGCGTCCACGATGTCCCCGACCAGCCGGTGCCGGACGACGTCGGAGCTGGTCAGCAGGGAGAAGTGCACGTCGTCGATGCCGGTGAGGATCTCCCGGACGACGCGCAGTCCGGACGGTGCTCCCCCGGGCAGGTCGACCTGGGTGACGTCGCCGGTGACGACCATCTTGGAGCCGAACCCGAGCCGGGTGAGGAACATCTTCATCTGCTCGGCGGTGGTGTTCTGCGCCTCGTCCAGGATGACGAACGCCGAGTTGAGCGTGCGGCCGCGCATGTAGGCCAGTGGGGCGACCTCGATCGTGCCGGAGGCCATCAGCCGTGGGATCGACTCGGGGTCGACCATGTCGTGCAGCGCGTCGTAGAGCGGCCGCAGGTAGGGGTCGATCTTCTCGCTGAGCGTGCCGGGCAGGAAGCCCAGCCGCTCGCCGGCCTCGACCGCGGGGCGGGTGAGGATGATCCGGTCGACCTGCTTGGTCTGCAGCGCCTGCACGGCCTTGGCCATCGCCAGGTAGGTCTTGCCGGTGCCGGCAGGGCCGATGCCGAAGACCACGGTGTTGGTGTCGATGGCGTCGACGTAGTGCTTCTGGTTCAGCGTCTTGGGCCGGATGGTGCGCCCGCGCCGGTTGATGATGTCGAGGCTGAGCACCTCCGCGGGCCGGGCGCTCTCCCCGCTGCGCAGCATGCCGACGACCCGGCGGACGGAGTCCGGGCGCAGCGCCTGGCCGGTGTTCAGCAGCGCGATGAGCTCGTCGAAGACCCGGACGGCGAAGGCGTTGTCGG
>JAOPVM010000166.1 GCA_025966215.1 Klenkia sp. | reverse complement strand
GGACGTTGTTGATCTTGTGTGAACCGGTGTGGTTGAGGTCCTCGCGCTTGAGCAGCACCCGGGCCCCGCCGCAGTGCTCGGCGAACCGGGGCACCTCGGTGATCGGGGAGGGCCGACCGGTGTAGTCCCGGTGCAGCCGCTCGAACTCGGCGAGGAAGACCGGGTCGGCCCGCATGGTCTCGTAGGCCTCGGACAGCTCGTCCAGCGCGGCGATGAGCGCCTCGGGGACGAACCGGCCGCCGTAGGGGCCGAAGTGACCGGTCGCGTCCGGCCACTCCGGACGCGGCCGGGTCAGGCTCGCTTCAGGGGTGGGCAGGTGCGTCGTGGCAGTCACCCGCCCATTGTGGCGCGGCGGTCCCTAGCGGGTGGCGCGCGGGGTGGCGGGGTGCGAGCCCGCGGTGACCAGGTCGGCGACGGCCTGCCGCGGGTCGGCGGCGGTGACCAGGCCCTCCCCCACCAGGACGGCGTCGGCACCGGCACCGGCGTAGCTGATCAGGTCGTGCGGGCCGCGGACGCCGGAGGCGGCGACCTTGACGACCTCGGTGGGCAGACCCGGGGCGATCCGCTCGAAGGTGCTGCGGTCGACGTCCAGCGTGGTCAGGTCGCGGGCGTTGACGCCGATCACCGAGGCGCCGGCTTCCAGCGCACGGTCGGCCTCGGCCTCGGTGTGCACCTCGACCAGCCCGGTCATGCCGAGGGACTCGATGCGCTCGAGCAGCCCCACCAGGGCGTTCTGCTCCAGGGCGCCGACGATGAGCAGACAGACGTCCGCGCCGTACGCCCGGGCCTCGTGCACCTGGTAGCTGGAGACGACGAAGTCCTTGCACAGGACCGGCACGTCCACCGCGGCGCGGACGGCGGCCAGGTCGGCCTGGGAGCCGTGGAAGCGACGACGCTCGGTGAGCACGCTGATCACCCGGGCACCGCCGGCGGCGTACTGGGCGGCCAGCGACGCGGGGTCGGCGATGTCGGCCAGCGCACCCTTGGAGGGGCTGTTGCGCTTGACCTCGGCGATGACGCCGACGCCGGGTGCGCGCAGCGCGGCCAGGGCGTCCAACGCCGGCCGGGCGTCCCGGGCGGCGGCCTGGACCTCGACGAGCGGGGTCGACTCCTGGCGGGCCGCGACGTCCTCGCGCACCCCGGCCACGATGTCCATGAGCACGTTCATGCCCGTCGGTCCCCCGGCTCTCGTCTGCGCTGCACCATCGCCTGCATCCCCTCGCCTGTCGGGTCGGTGGCGTCACTCTAGAGATGCGGGACCGCTCTGCCCCGCACGGGGTCGAGGGCTCTGCCCCGCACGGGGTCGAGGGCACGGCCCCGCACGGGGTCGAGGGCACCGCCCCGCCCGGGGTCCACCGTCAGCGGCCCGGTGCCGACGTCTCGTCGGTGGGGTCGTCCCCGCGGTCCAGGGCCTTCCACGCCGCCTGGTGCCGGTCCTCCGCTGACTCCGGACGGGAGGGCCGACGCGGCGCCGCGGCCGGTGCCGGACCGGATCCGGGGGCCCGCTCGTAGCGCTGCCCCAGCCCGGGCCAGCGCCGTCCGCGGAGCACCACGAGGCCACCGGCCAGCAGCCCGAGCACCCCGGAGACCGTGGCGAGCACCGGCCACCCGGCACCGACCTGGGAGCTCACGGTGGCCTGGCCGAGCCCGACCTGGTCGCCCAGGTCGTCGAGGGAGACCGCGACCGAGCCGGTGAGGGCGCCCACCCCGGAGGCCACGAGCACTCCCCCCGCGACGGCCAGCACCAGGCCGAGCACCACCCGACCCCACCCGCGGACGGCGAACAGCGCCACCGCCCCGGCGAGCAGCAGCAGCCCGGTGGCCGGGACGAGCGGGGCCAGCTGGCTGCCGGTGAGCACCTCCTCGACCGGCGGCAGCGGCGGCTGGCGGGTGACGGTGACGTCGGCCCAGCCCTGCCCGCCCGACGACAGCGCCAGCCCCCCGGCGGCGGCCGCGGCGAGCACGGCGACGGTGAGCTCCCGGCGCGCGGTCGGACGGGGGGTCGGGTGGGGCGCGGTCACGTGAGCTCCCGGAGCCCCTCGGCGGTGGCGATCGCCGACAGCACCGCGCGCGCCTTGTGCCGGGTCTCGGCCTCCTCCAGCGCGGCGTCGCTGTCGGCCACCACGCCGGCGCCGGCCTGCACGTAGGCGGTGCCCTCGTGCAGCACCGCCGTCCGGATGGCGATGGCCATGTCCATGTCGCCGCTGGTGTCCAGGTAGCCGACCGTGCCGGCGTAGAGCGCCCGCCGGGTGGGCTCCAGGGACTCGATGACCTCCATGGCCCGGGGCTTCGGCGCCCCGGACACGGTGCCGGCGGGGAAGGTCGCGTCGAAGACGTCCAGGGCGTCCCGGCCCGGGGTGACCCGCCCGGCGACGGTGGACACCAGGTGCATCACGTGGCTGTACCGCTCGACCCGCATGAAGTCCGCGACCTCGACGGTGCCCGGCACGCAGACCCGGCCCAGGTCGTTGCGGGCGAGGTCGACCAGCATCACGTGCTCGGCGCGTTCCTTGGGATCGGCGAGCAGCTCCTCGGTGAGCCGGGCGTCCTCCTCCGGGGAGCCCCCGCGCGGGCGGGTGCCGGCCGGCGGGTGCACGACGGCGTGGTCTCCGGTGACGGTGACCAGCGCCTCCGGGGAGGACCCGACCACGTCGAAGGGCGACTCGCGGCCGGCGAAGCGCAGCAGGTACATGTACGGCGAGGGGTTGCTGGCCCGCAGCACCCGGTAGAGGTCCAGGGCGTCGACGTCGGTGCGCCGGGAGAACCGCTGGGACAGCACGGTCTGGAACACGTCTCCGGCCCGCACGTGCTCGCGGACGGCCTCGACGCCGGCCTGGAACTGCCCCGGCGCCATGTTCGAGGTGACCTCGGGGGACTCGGTGGTCTCCATGGTGGCCACCCCCGGCGGGGCTGCGCCCACCAGGGCCGCGGCCATCGCGTCCAGCCGGGCGACGGCGTCGGCGTGGTGCTCGGCCGTCGTCCCGAAGGCGTTGGCGATGAGCAGCACCGTGCCGTCGTGGTGGTCGAGGACCGCCAGGTCGGTCACCAGGGTCATCGCGAGCTCGGGCATGCCCAGGTCGTCGGTCGCGGTGTCGGGCAGCCGCTCCAGCCGCCGGACGACGTCGTAGCCCAGGTAGCCGACCAGGCCACCGGTGAGCGGGGGCAGGTCGGGGGCCCGCGGGGTGCGCAGCCGCCGGGCCAGCGTGCGGACGGCCTCCAGCGGGTCGCTGGGCAGGTCGTCGGTCAGCCCGGGGAGGTCCTCCCCCAGCCACTGGGTGCTGCCGTCGCGCTCGGTGAGCACCCCGGCGCTGCGCACCCCGACGAAGCTGTACCGGGACCACTGCTTGCCCTGCTCGGCGGACTCCAGCAGCACGGTGCCGGGCCGGTTGCCGGCCAGCTTGCGGTACACGCCGACGGCGGTCTCGGAGTCGGCGAGCAACCGCCGGGTGACCGGGACGACGGGACCGGTCGCCGCGGCGAGGTCGGCGGCGGTCGGCAGGGTCTCACCGAGTCGCACGGGTGACCTCCAGCGGACGGTGGAAGCAGGAGCGCTCGCCGGTGTGGCAGGCCGGACCGGTCTGGTCGACCAGCAGCAGCAGTGCGTCGCCGTCGCAGTCGACCCGGACCTCGTGCACGGCCTGGTGGTGGCCCGAGGTGGCGCCCTTGACCCAGTACTCGCCGCGGCTGCGCGACCAGTAGGTGGCCTCGCCGGTGGCCAGGGTGCGGCGCAGCGCCTCGTCGTCCATCCAGGCCAGCATCAGCACCTCACCGGTGTCGTGCTGCTGGGCGACGGCGGCGACGAGGCCGTCGGGGGTGCGGCGCAGGAGGTCGGAGACGGCGGGGTCGAGACTGCTCACCCGGTCAGTCTCCCGCGCTCCTACAGCGCGGCGGCGACCGCCCGTCCGGCGACCCGGCCGGAGAACAGGCAGCCGCCGAGGAAGGTGCCCTCCAACGACCGGTAGCCGTGCATCCCGCCGCCGCCGAACCCGGAGACCTCCCCGGCCGCGTAGAGCCCCGGGAAGACCGCCCCGCCGGGCTGCAGCACCCGGCCGGACAGGTCGGTCTCCAGACCACCGAGGGTCTTGCGGGTGAGCAGGTTGAGCCGGACGGCGATCAGCGGCCCGGCCGCCGGGTCGAGCAGCCGGTGCGGCGGCGCGACCCGGACGAGCTTGTCCCCCAGGAACCTCCGCGCCGCGCGGACGGCGTTGACCTGGCCGTCCTTGCTGAAGGGGTTGTCGGTCTCCCGGTCCCGGGCGATGATCTCGGCCTCGATGGCGGCGGCGTCCAGGTGCGGGGTGCCACCGGTGACCCGGTTCATCCCGGCCACGAGCCCGGCGACGCTGCCCGCGGTGACGACGTCCTCGCCGCGGTCCAGGAAGGCCTGCACCGGGGCGGCCGGGCCGCCCCGCACCCGGGTCAGCAGGAGCCTGAGGTCCTTGTTCGTCAGGTCGGGGTTCTGCTCGGAGCCGGAGAGCGTGAACTCCTTCTCCACGATCTTCTGGTTGAGCACGAACCAGGTGTGCTCGTGGCCGGTGCCGCCGATGTGCGCCAACGTCCCGAGGGTGTCGAACCCGGGGTAGAGCGGTCCGGGCAACCGCGTGCCGGTGGCGTCGAGCCACAGCGAGGAGGGCCCGGGCAGGATCCGGATGCCGGGCCGGGCCCAGACGGGGTCCCAGTTGGCGATGCCCTCGGTGTAGTGCCACATCCGGTCGGGGTTGACCACGCTGGCGCCGGCGGCCTCGGTGGCCTGCAGCATGGCGCCGTCCACGTGCGCCGGGACGCCGGAGAGCAGCCGCCGCGGCGCCGGACCCAGCCGGGCCGGCCAGTTCGCGCGCACCAGGTCGTGGTTGGCCCCGATGCCCCCGGCGGTCACCACCACGGCCTGCGCGCCGATCTCGAAGGCGGCGACCGCGGTGCGTGAGGTGGCCTCGCCGCGGGCGGCGGCGCTGGGCTCCAGCACGTCCCCGCGCACACCGGTCACCGCGCCGCCCTCGACCACCAGACCGGTCACCCGGTGCCGGAACCGGAGCTCGACGAGGCCGCGGTCCACGGCGGCCCGGACGCGGCGGGCGAAGGGCTCGACGATGCCGGGACCGGTGCCCCAGACGATGTGGAAGCGCGGCACCGAGTTGCCGGGCCCGGTCGCGCCGTAGCCGCCGCGCTCGGCCCAGCCGACGACCGGGAAGAAGCGCACGCCCTGCTGGTGGAGCCAGGAGCGCTTCTCCCCCGCGGCGAACTGCAGGTAGGCCTCGGCCCACTGCCGGGGCCAGTGGTCCTCGGGTCGGTCGAAGGCCGCGGTGCCGGCCCAGTCCTGCCGGGCGAGCTCCAGGGAGTCCTTCACCCGGAGCCGCCGCTGTTCGGGCGTGTCGACGAGGAACAGCCCGCCGAAGCTCCAGAACGCCTGCCCGCCGAGGTTGGCCTCGGGCTCGGAGTCCAGCAGCAGCACCCGCTTGCCGGCGTCGGCGAGCTCGGCGGTGGCGACCAGACCGGCCAGGCCGGCTCCCACCACGACGACGTCGGCCTGGCTCCCGGTGGGCTGCATCACGTCAACCTAGCGACTGGTCCACTCCCGCACCGGACGCTGGCAGGCCAGCACCAGCGACCCGATGGGTCCCACGGTCAACAGGACCGCCCACCAGGTCGCGCTGCCCCCGCCGAGGCTGCCGAAGAGCACCGTCACACCCAGCAGGCCCACCAGCGGCAGCACGCTGCCGGCGGCCAGCACCAGCCAGCCCCGTGCGCGGCCGAGGAACACCAGCAGCCCGCCGACCGCCGCCCAGACCGCCAGGACGAGCAGGGTGACCTCGGGCCAGCGCGGCACGCCGTCGGCCCCGGCGTCGGCGTCGAGGAGCAGCCAGGCGAGGTACAGCATCTCGGCGCCGACCAGGACGCCGAACACCGCGGCGACGGGCGCCTGGACCGGGCGGGCGAGGACTGCGACGGCCGGTCGCGGCGGCGCGGGACGGG
>JAOPVM010000160.1 GCA_025966215.1 Klenkia sp. | reverse complement strand
TCGGCGTGGGCCCCGGCGCCATGTGCACCACCCGGATGATGACCGGCGTCGGCCGGCCGCAGTTCTCCGCCGTCGAGGAGTGCGCCGCCGCCGCCCGGGAGGCCGGCAAGCACGTCTGGGCCGACGGCGGCGTCCGGCACCCCCGCGACATCGCCCTGGCGCTGGCCGCCGGCGCGGCCAACGTGATGGTCGGGTCCTGGTTCGCCGGCACCTACGAGAGCGCCGGCGACGTCCACGAGGACGGCACCGGCCGGCTCTACAAGGAGAGCTTCGGGATGGCCTCGGCCCGCGCGGTCAAGGCCCGGACGTCGACCCAGTCCGGCTTCGACCGCGCCCGCGCCGGCCTCTTCGAGGAGGGCATCAGCTCCAGCCGGATGTACCTGGACCCCGCCCGCCCCGGCGTCGAGGACCTCGTCGACCAGATCGTGGCCGGCGTCCGCTCCAGCTGCACCTACGCCGGCGCCCGCACCGTGGACGAGCTGCACGAGCGCGCCGTGCTGGGGGTGCAGTCCGCGGCGGGCTACGAGGAGGGCCGCCCGCTGCCGACCAGCTGGTGAGGGCCCTGCCGCTGGAGGAGTTCGAGGACCTCGTCGCGGACGCCCTCGACCAGGTGCCGGCCGAGCTGATGGCCCTGGTGGACAACGTCGTGGTGCTCGTCGAGGACCGCAACGACGAGGAGCCCACGCTGCTGGGTCTCTACGAGGGCTACGCGCTGACCGAGCGCAGCTGGGACCTCTCCGGCCAGCTGCCCGACCGGATCATGGTCTACCGCGAGGCCATCTGCGACGTCTGCGAGACCGCCGAGCAGGTGGCCGACGAGGTCACGATCACCGTCGTGCACGAGATCGCGCACCACTTCGGCATCGACGAGGAGAAGCTGCACCAGCTCGGCTGGGGCTGATGGACCGGTAACGTCGGACGGCGTGCCCGACGACGCTGCTCAGACCGGTCTGCCGATCAAGATGCTGCACGACCGGCTGCTGATCTCCCTCCGCAAGGACGCCGGCGACCGGCGCAGCTCCGGCGGCATCCTCATCCCCGCCACCGCCCAGGTCGCCAAGCGGCTGGTCTGGGGCGAGGCCCGCGGGGTCGGCGCGAACGTCCGGCAGGTCAAGGTCGGCGACCAGGTGCTGTTCTCCCCCGAGGACCAGCACGAGGTCGAGGTGCACGGCGAGGACCTGGTGATCCTCCGCGAGCGCGACGTGCACGCCGTGGCGGCCGAGCGCATCGAGGAGGCCACCGGTCTCTACCTCTAGGTCCCTGCGGGTGACGCAGGGCACGCCCGGAGAACCCGTCCGTCCACCGATCGAGGACGAAGGGGTTGCACCACGGTCTGGGCGCAGCACACTGGGTGACCATGACCGGAGCCGGGGAGTGCGGAGTCGCACCGCCGGGGTCAGCCGTCCCCGCGCAGTCCGGCGAGCCAGCGGCCCGCGGCGGCGAAGGCGGGGTCCCCGTCGGCGTCCAGCACCGGCTTGGGCGCCTGCCCGTCGTCGCGAGGGTAGGAGCCGAGGAAGCGGACCTCCTCGCACCGCCGGTGCAGCGCGGCCAGCGCGTCGCCCATCCGCGCGTCGCCGACGTGGCCCTCCACGTCCAGGGAGAAGGAGTAGACGCCCAGCCGCTCCCGGGTGGGCCGGGACTCCAGCCGGGTCAGGCTGATCCCGCGGACGGCGAACTCGGTGAGCAGGTCCAGCAGCGCCCCGGTCCGGTCGGCGACGACGCAGTGCACCGTCGTCTTGTCCGCCCCGGTCGGCGCCGGCAGCCGGCCCGGCAGCTCCACCTGGACGAAGCGGGTGACCGCCCCGGGGTGGTCGGCGAGCCCGGTGGCGACGGCGTCCAGGCCGTAGCGCTCGGCGGCCAGCGCCGGACAGACGGCGGCGTCGAAGGTGCCCTCGGCGACCAACCGGGCGGCGTCGGCGGTGGAGGACGCGGCGAGGACGTCGGCCGCGGGCAGGTGCTCGGCCACCCAGCCGCGGGTCTGGGCCAGCGCGTGCGGGTGGCTGGCCACCGAACCCACCCCGTCCAGCCCGACACCGGGGCGGACGGCGAGCACGAAGTCGACGGCCAGGAACACCTCGCGGGTGATGACCACGGGGTCGCCGGCGGCCAGTCCGTCCAGGGTCGGCGACACCGATCCCTCGACCGAGTTCTCCATCGGGACGAAGGCCGCGTCGACCTCACCGGCACGCAGCGCGGCCAGTGCGGCGGGCACGCTGGCCACCGGTCGCCGCTCCCCCCCGGAGGGGGCACCGAGACTGCGGAGAGCCGCCTCGGTGAAGGTACCCTCGGGCCCCAGATAGGCGAACCGCGTCGGGTGCTGCTGAGGCATCCGACGAGGGTAGTGCGGCCGGGTCGGGTCCAGTCCCCGACCCGGGGGGAGCTGCCTCGCCACCGGCCGGGAGCACGGACGCGGGGACCTCGCGCGTCCTGGCGACCCACAGGTGAGTGGAGGACGTGGTGAGCACCGGCATCCCGGCCCTCGTCGACGACGCCTCCCTCGCCCGGGCCCGCTGGACCCTGCTGGAGGCCAGCGACCGGGAGGACGCCCACGCGTTCCTGGACACCCTGGCCGCCGTCGAGGCCGACCTCGCCGCCGCGGGCACCCCCCGCTGGGTGGCCTGGGCGCACGCGTTCGCCGCCCGCCGCCTGCTGGCCACGAACGACCTGGAGGCCGCGGCCACCGAGGTGGCCGCCGCGCGCTCGGCGACCGAGCTCTGCCCGGCCGACGCCGAGCGGGCGCTGACCCTGGCCTACCTGGCGCACCTGGAGGTCAGCGGCGACCGCTCCGATGCCGCCATGCACCTGGCCGTCGACGCCAGCCTGCTCACCGACCAGGTCCCGGCCGACGACCCCAGCCGCGAGCTCCACCAGGCCCACCACTGGCTGTCCCTGGCCCTCACCCGGCTCGACCTGGAGGAGCTCGCTGTCGCCCAGGCGCTGCGCGGGCACCGGGTCGCCACCGCCCTGGGCGGGGTCGCCGACCGCTGGCGGCTGCTGCGGCTGTGCGCCCAACAGCACGCCGAGCTGGCCCAGACCGTGCACCGCCGGGGCGACGAGGTGCGCGCCGCGCGGCTGGCCGCGGTGGCCCTGCGCTGCTCGCACGCCGCCACCGCGCTGGACTGGGAGCCCCCCGACGCCGAGAGCGACCTGCTGGCCGTCGTGCACGGCTGGGCCCTGACCCTGGCCGACGACCTGGACGACACCCTCCCGGCGCTGCGCCGGGTGCGTGGCCGGATCGAGGCCGAGGGCGGGCTGTGGTTGCTCGGGTACGCCGATCTCGCCCTGGCCCGGCTGCTGACCCGCACCGCCCAGCGCGAGGCGGCCCGCACCGGCAGCACCGAGACGCCGGAGTCCGTCCGGCTGGCCGACGAGGCCACCGACCTGCTCGTGGCTGCGGCCGGCGCCTTCGCGGCGGTGGGCGACCGCCGGCGGCACCGGCAGTGCCTGCTCGAGCTCGGTCAGGCCACCGCGGCGTTGGGCCGCGCCGGCGAGGCCCTGCACTGGCTGGAGGCCTACCGGGCCGAGGCCTCCCAGGTGGCGCTGCGCAGCCGCGAGCTGTGGGCGGAGATGTTCGTCCGCCGCAGCCGGCTGCGCGAGGCCGAGCGCCAGGCCGCGCTCATGCGCCGGCACGCCATGGAGGACCCGCTGACCGGGCTGGGCAACCGGCGCAGCGCCGAGCGTCGGCTCGCCGAGCTCGACCTGACCACCTCCACCGCGTCGCTGGCCGTGGTGGACGTCGACCGGTTCAAGTCGGTCAACGACGACAACTCCCACCTGCACGGGGACGCCGTGCTGCGCCGGCTGGCCGACCTGCTCCGGCTGCACTGCCGCACCGGCGACGAGGTCTTCCGCTGGGCCGGGGACGAGTTCCTGGTGATCCTGCCCGGCGCCCACGAGGCCCAGGCCGTGGTGGCCATGGAACGGCTGAGGATCGCCGTCGCCGAGTGCCCGTGGGACGAACTGGACCTCGCCGGCCCGGTGACGGTCAGCATCGGCATCGCCACCACCCACCCCGACCAGGCCGGGCCGCACACCTGGCGTCAGCTGTTCGACAGCGCCGACCTGCACCTGTTCTCGGCCAAGCGCACCGGGCGCGACCGGGTGCGCACCGGCACCCCCGCCGCAGCCACCGGCCCCAGCGACACCGGCGCCGCAGGCGGACCGCAGACGGCGCACGCCTCGGTCGACGCGCTCGTCGACGAGCTGCTGGGCGCCCGCACCCAGCGCCCACCCGGCTGGGCCTTCGCCTCCGACGACGAGCCGTCCTCGTGAGCACGCCCCGACCCCGCCGGTCGGGCGCCGGGACGGGTGACCGGCAGCACGGACGGGCGGGCTCCCGGCGTGCCCCCGGCCCGGTGCGTGACACCGGCGCCGGCAACGTGCACAGTGCGCTCGTGCCACCCGGGGTCCTGCACGAGCAGGTCAGTTCCGCGCTGGCCAACTGGCAGCTGGACCTGGCCGAGACACTCCTGGCCGACGTCGAGGGCGACGCCGGTCTCTCCGTGCCGTCCGCCGCCGGGGCCCCACTCTCCTCACTGGCCCGCGCGTGGGCCGACACGTTGCGCGCCGAGCTGCTGGTCAGGCGCCTGCGGATGGCCGGGTTCACGCTGCTCGGCGACCCGATCGACCCCGGCGTCGACGAGGAACCGCTGGACCTGCACGACGGGGTCGCCGAGCTGCTCGAGGCCGCCGACACCAGTGACACCCCGGTCGCCGCCGTGGAGCTGGGCACCCGCTCGGAGTCCGCCGCGCACGCCGCGCTGGCGATCGCACTGGTCCGCTCCGCCCGCGCCGCCTTCGACGCCTCCGACGACGACCTCCAGCGCGCCGCGGGCCTGGCCCGGCACGCCCGGATCGAGCTGCTCTCCCGGCGCACCGACGCCGCGATGGACGAGGCTGTCGAGGCCGCCAGCCTGTTGGACCCCGCGCTGCCGGTCAGCCCGCTGCTGGTGCACACCCTGGGCGCGCTGTCCGGCGTGCTCGCCGACCTCGAGCTCATGCCGCTGGCCCTGGACTACCAGCGGCGCGCCCACGACACCGCCGTCCGGCTGGCCGACGACGTGCCCGGCGCCGGGTCGGCCGCGTTGGTCGGGGACACCGCCGCGCGTCTGGCGGCGCTGTGCGCCGAGGTCGGGGAGAACCTGCTCGACGACGCCCGCACCGACGACGCCCGGCCCTACTTCGCCGAGTCCCGCGCGCTGGCCGACCGGGCGTTGACCGAGCTGCCCGTCGGTGACCCCCGCCGGGTCCAGGCGCAGGTCGTGCACGGCTGGGCGCTGGTCGGGCTGGGCGAGTGCCCGGCCGCGGTCGCCCCGCTGCGGCAGGCCGTCCTGCTGACCCCCGAGGACGACCGCGGGCTGCTCGCCTCCGCCGAGCTCGCGCTGGGCCGGGCGCTGCGCCGTGCCGGCAGCCTGGCCGGGGACACCGTCCGGGTCCGCTCCGCAGACGACCACCTGGCCCACGCCCTGGCGCTGGCCACCGAGCACGGGTTGCCCCGGCTGCGCCGCTCCGCGCTGCGCGAGCTGTGCACGCTGCACGCCGAGCTGGACGACGCCGCCCGCGCGCTGCCCTACCTGCAGGCCTACCTGGCCGACGAGCTGGACCGGGTCGACGAGCGGCGCACCCGCTGGGTCGAGCTGTTCGGCCGGCGCAAGAGCCTGCTGGAGACCGAGCGGGCCGCCGGCCAGCTGCGTCGGCAGGCCTACGAGGACCCGCTGACCCACCTGCCCAACCGGCGCTACGCCGAGGCCCGCCTCGACGGCCTGCTGGCCGCCGGCGCCGCGCCCGCGCTGGCCGTGGTGGACATCGACCACTTCAAGTCGATCAACGACGCCGCCGGGCACCCCGGGGGCGACGCCGTGCTGCGCGCGGTCGCCCAGCTGCTGGTCGACGGGGTGCGCGACAGCGACGAGGTGTGCCGCTGGGCCGGCGACGAGTTCGTCGTGCTGCTGCCCGACACCACCGCGGAGCAGGGCGAGCGGGCGATGGAGCGGATCCGCCGGTCCATCTCGGGCAACGACTGGTCCGCCCTGGGCATCGACGTGCCGGTCACGATCTCCGTGGGCATCGCCTCGGCGGCCCGCGGGGACGACCGGCGCACCCTGTTCGCCGCCGCCGACGGCGTGCTCTACGACGCCAAGCGCAGCGGCCGGGACCGCGTCGTCCGGCTGTCCGGGGTCACCCAGACCCGGGCCACCGACGACCCGACCGCCGAGGTCGCACCGGTCTACCGGCTCTCCCCCACCTTCCTGGAGGGCGAGCTGCTGCCCGCCGACACGGCCCCCGCAGGTGACCCGGCGTCCGGGGACGAGCCGGTTAGTGTCACTGACGTGCAGCCGCAGACCCACGCCGAGGAGTCCGGCCGGAGCGACGCCCCCCGGCGTCCCGGTCGACCCACCGACGTGCTCTTCGGCGACG
>JAOPVM010000262.1 GCA_025966215.1 Klenkia sp. | reverse complement strand
TGTCGATCGGGGACTACGTGCTGGCCGGTGGTGAGTCCGCGGTGCTGGTGATGGTCGAGGCGGTCACCCGGCTGATCCCCGGCGTCGTCGGCAACGCGGAGTCCGTCGAGTTCGACTCGCACGCCGACGGCCTGCTCGAGGGGCCCAGCTACACCCGGCCCGCCTCCTGGGCCGGCCACGACGTCCCGGCCGTGCTGCTGTCCGGTGACCACGCGGCGATCGCCCGCTGGCGGCGGGCCCAGTCGGTGCGGCGCACCGCCGACCGCCGTCCGGACCTGCTGGCCGCGGTGGAGCTGACCGCCGCCGACCGGGCGGCGCTGGACGCCGACGGGTGAGCTGGGTCCGGCCGACCGCCAGGGTCCTCGTCCTGTCCCCGGACCACCGGGTGCTGCTGCTGGGCGCCCGGCTCACCGGCCCGGACTCCCCACCCGGTGACGTGCTGTTCTGGTACACCCCCGGCGGGGGAGTGGAAGGCGGGGAGTCCCTGCGGGCCGCCGCCGCGCGCGAGCTCGCCGAGGAGGTCGGCCTCGTCGTCGACCCGGCCGCCCTCGAGGGGCCGGTCTGGCTGCGTCGGCACGTGGGCGACTTCGGCGGCGTGGAGGTCGACAGCCGCGAGACCTTCTTCGTGCTCCGGGACGTCGTCCACGAGGTCGACGCCGGCGGCCGGACGGCGCTGGAGCTGCTCGGCGACGAGCCGCACCGCTGGTGGTCGGTCGACGAGGTGGCCGAGGGCGAGGTGTGCTTCGCCCCTCGGGAGCTCGCCGGTCTGCTGCCCCAGCTGCTCGCCGGACCCTGGACCGGTCCACCCCGGGTCGTCGACGCCTGAGATCACAGAGCCGGTGCGTCACCGGGATCTGCGCTGTGGCACAGTAGGGGGCTGCTGCCGCTGCTCGGCCATCGAGCGCGGCCTCCCGGCAGGACACCCGCCGGGACTGCTGCGCCCACCGCGTGAGCGCAGCCCGAGTACCGACACCGCTAGGACTGAGGACTGCTGCGATGAACACCCTGGACGCCCTCGACGCCGAGTCGTTGCGCAACGACATCCCCGACTTCCGCCCCGGGGACACCGTGAAGGTGCACGTGCGGGTCATCGAGGGCACCCGCTCGCGCATCCAGGTCTTCCAGGGCGCGGTCATCCGTCGCCAGGGTGGCGGCATCCGCGAGACCTTCACCGTCCGCAAGGTCAGCTTCGGCGTCGGCGTGGAGCGCACCTTCCCGGTGCACACCCCGGTCGTCGAGCAGATCGAGGTCCTCACCCGCGGTGACGTCCGCCGGGCGAAGCTGTACTACCTCCGCGACCTGCGTGGCAAGGCCGCCAAGATCAAGGAGAAGCGGGACGTCGTCTCCCGCTGACGCACTCCCCGCTCCACCAGCACGGCCCGGCTGCGACACGCAGCCGGGCCGTGCTGCGTCTGCGGGCCCCTCGGGCCCGGACCGTACGCTGACGGCGATGAGCACCGACCGGCCCACGGGGCCCGCCGACGCCGACGAGTCCGGCGCCGCACACCGGGCCGAGGGTGGTGCGGAGGTCGGTGTCAGCCGCTTCTCCCGCCGGGCCCGTCGCCGGGACCGGGACGCCGAGAAGAAGGGCTCGCTGCTGCGCGAGCTTCCCGTGCTGCTGGTCGTGGCCTTCGTGCTGGCGTTGCTGGTCAAGACGTTCCTGGTGCAGGCCTTCTTCATCCCGTCGGGGTCGATGGAGACCACGCTGCACGGCTGCACCGGGTGCACCGGGGACCGGGTGCTGGTGACCAAGCCGCCGTACTGGTTCTCCGACCCGCAGCCCGGTGACATCGTCGTCTTCCAGGGTCCGGACACCTGGACCCCCGAGGTGCAGGTCGCCGAGCCCAGCAACCCGGTCACCTCGGCCCTGCTCTTCCTGGGCCGGGCCATCGGCGTTGCTCCGCCCAGCGAGGACGACTACGTGAAGCGGGTCATCGCCACCGGTGGCCAGACCGTGCAGTGCTGCGACGAGCAGGGCCGGATCACCGTCGACGGCGAGCCGCTGGACGAGCCGTACGTCTTCGAGAACCAGCCCCTGGAGACGCGGGCCTTCGGGCCGGTCACCGTCCCCGAGGGCCGGTTGTGGGTGATGGGTGACCACCGGTCGGCCTCGGCGGACTCCCGGGTGCACGTGGGAGACCAGTACGCCGGCACCGTCGCGGTGGACGACGTGATCGGCAAGGCCTCGGTGATCGTCTGGCCGGTGGACCGCATCACCCTGCTGGACAGCCCGGACATCCAGCAGCAGCAGCGGGCCGACGGGCCCACGGTCCAGGGGGTGCAGGGCGACGTCGTGGCCGTGGCCCCGCTCCTGCTCGGGCTGGTGGGGGCCGTCCCGGTCACCGCGGTCCGTCGTCGGCGGCGGTCCCGGCGGGCCCGGGCGAGCGGCCCGTCCCGTCGTCCCCCGGGCACGGGGTGGCGGCGGGTGCGTCCTGCGCCGCGCACCCGACCCGGCCGCTCACGCGAGGACTGAGGAGCCCGCTGTCCAGCCGACACACCGCGTCGCGGACGGCATCACCAGACCGTGTCGACTTGTCGTTCGGCATGATCTGCGCGCGTCGCGCAAAGTCATGTGCGGAAGTTGTTCAAGTACTTCGTTCACCCGGTCGATGAGAAAGCTGAGAGTCACCGGCTTCGAACGGAGAGTAAGACAATGTCCAGCCCCACGGTCAGCACCACCCGCGGCGTCACCCGCGTGCTCCTCCTCGCTGACGCCCCGGTCCTGCGCCGTGGGCTGCTCAGCATGATCAACGAGACGGCCGGCATGCAGGCCGTCGGGACGCCGGGTGAGCCCCGTCGGGCCCTGACCCTGGTCGAGTCCGCCCGCCCGGACGCCGTCGTCGTCGAGCTGGGCGCCGGCCGGGCCGCCACCCTGAACGCCTGCCGCGACCTGCGCCGGCGCTTCCCCCGCGTCGCCCTCGTCGCGCTGGCCACCTCCGAGGACCCGGCGGTCGTCAACGAGGCGCTGGCCGCAGGCGTCCGGGGCTACCTGCTCATGAACACCTCGCCCACGCTGCTCGGTTGGGCCGTGCTCGCCGCCCGTGCCGGGCGCACCGTGGTCGACCCGCAGATCCGCCGCACGGAGGCCGCCTCGGCCCCCGCGGTCAAGGAGCTCACGCCCTCGGTGCCGCTGACCCGTCGGGAGTCCGACGTGCTCGACGAGCTCATCCAGGGCCAGAGCAACCGCGCCATCGGCCGCAACCTGTTCATCAGCGAGGACACCGTCAAGTCCCACGTCAAGGCCATCCTGCGCAAGCTGGGTGCCCGCGACCGGGCGCACGCGGTCTCGCTGGTGCTCTCGGCCCGCAACCCGGGCTGCGCGTGCGGCAGCCACGTCCTGTCCACCGCCGACGTGGACGCCCCCGCCGCCGTCTGACCACCTGACCGTGCGCACGGGTCGTCCGCCTCCTCGGCGACCCGCACGCACCCCGTCCACGAGCCGGCCCCGTTCCCCGGGGGCCGGCTCGTGGCACGTCCGGGGTCCCCGGCGCGCGACGTAGGGTCGGCAGGCGATGGCTGCACCGACCGCGACACCCACCCGCCGCCCGACCTCCACGGCCGATCGGTCCGACGCGCTGTGGTCGATGGAGGGCTCGCTGCGCCGGCGCGGGTTCTCCACCATCGCCGGCGCCGACGAGGCCGGACGCGGCGCCTGCGCCGGCCCGCTGGTCGCCGCCGCCTGTGTGCTGCCCGCCGGGCGACGCGGCAGGGTGCCGGGTCTGGCGGACTCCAAGCTGCTCACCCCGGCCACCCGGGAACGGGTCTACGCCGAGGTGGTCGCCCGCGCGGTGGCCTGGTCGGTGGTCGTCATCGACGTCGCCGAGCTCGACGAGCGCGGCATGCACGTCACCAACATCGAGGCGCTGCGCCGGTCGGTGTCCACGTTGTCGGTGACCCCGGACTACGTGCTCACCGACGGCTTCCCGGTGGCCGGGCTCGCCCAGCCCACCCTCGCGGTGTGGAAGGGCGACCGGGTGGCGGCCTGCGTGGCGGCGGCATCGGTGCTGGCCAAGGTCACCCGGGACCGGATGATGGTCGACCTGCACCACCGTTTCCCGGCCTACGACTTCGACGTCCACAAGGGCTACATCACCGACCTGCACACCGCCGCGCTCGACCGGCACGGGCCCTGCTCCGAGCACCGGTTCCGCTTCGTCAACGTCGCTCGCGCCCGCGACGCGCACGCCGCCCGCGGTGCTGCGGTGCCCGCCGGCGCGGGGATGGACGATGATGGCGCCGTGCACCAGTCCCCGACGCCCGTGGAGACCCTGCGATGAGCACCGAGGACCTCGAGAAGTACGAGACCGAGATGGAGCTGCAGCTCTATCGCGAGTACAAGGACATCGTCCGCCAGTTCTCCTACGTGGTGGAGACCGAGCGGCGGTTCTACCTGGCCAACAGCGTGGACCTGCAGGTCCGGGACGCCGCCGGCGAGGTCTACTTCGAGCTGAAGCTGTCCGACGCCTGGGTGTGGGACATGTACCGCCCGGCCCGGTTCGTCAAGAACGTCCGGGTGGTGACGTTCAAGGACGTCAACGTGGAGGAGCTCGACAAGCCCGACCTCGAGCTGCCGGACACCCCGACCATCACCTGACCCGGGGGAGCACACCCGGGGCCGTCGCGCCCGCCGTCGTCCACACCGGGGACGGCTGTCCACAGCTGTGGCCCGGACCGCCTCCGCGGTGCCCGGGCGGGCGAGGGTCGTCGACGTGGCCGCCACCGACTCCCGACCCCCACCCGCCGACACCCGCGCGGGGCTGGGTGCCCTGGGTGAGCAGATCGCGGTCCGCTATCTGACCGACGCCGGGCTCACCGTCCTCGACCGCAACTGGCGGTGTCGGCGCGGGGAGCTCGACGTCGTCGCCCGCGACGGCGACGCGCTGGTCTTCTGCGAGGTCAAGGCCCGCCGCGGCACCGGCTACGGGGTGCCGGCCGCCGCGGTGACCGTGGTCAAGCAGCAACGCCTGCGCACCCTGGCCCGGGCCTGGCTGGCCGCCCACGACGAGCACGCCCGGGACGTCCGGTTCGACGTCGTCGCCGTGCTCGTCACCCGGGGTGGGCCGGCCCGGGTCACCCACCTGCGCGCGGCGTTCTGATGCTGGCCCGCACGTGGTCGGTGGGGCTGGCCGGGGTGAGCGGAGCGCTCGTCGAGGTCGAGGTGGACCTGGCGTCGGGGCTGCCGGGCGTGGTGCTCGTCGGCCTGCCCGACGCCGTCGTCCGGCAGTCGCTGGACCGGGTCCGGGCCGCGCTGGGCAACACCGGGCACGACTTCCCGCAGCGCCGGGTGACCATCGGGTTGAGCCCGGCGTCGATGCCCAAGCAGGGCAGTGGCTTCGACCTGGCCATCGCCGTAGCGGTGCTGGCCGCGGCCGGCACGGTGCCCGAGGGGGTGGCCGAGGGCATGGTGTTCCTCGGCGAGCTCGGGCTCGACGGGAGCGTCCGCGGAGTGCGGGGT
>JAOPVM010000258.1 GCA_025966215.1 Klenkia sp. | reverse complement strand
GTGGCGCCCTTGGGAAAGCCCGTCGTCCCCGAGGTGTACTGGATGTTGATCGCGTCGTCCGGGGACAGCTCGGTCTCCCGGCGGGCCAGCAGCGTGCGGTCGGCCGCGCGGCCGGTGGCCATCAGCTGCTCCCACGCCGGGTCGCCGAGGACGACCACCTCGCGCAGGTCCGGGCAGTCACCGCGCACCTCGGCGACCATGGCCCGGTAGTCGCTGGACTTGAACTCCGGTGCCGCGACCAGCACCGAGATCCCCGCCTGCCTGAGCACGTAGGACAGCTCGTGGGTGCGGTAGGCCGGGTTGATGGTGACCAGGACGGCGCCGAGCTTCGCGGTGCCGTACTGGACGAAGACCCACTCGGCGCAGTTGGGCGCCCAGATGCCGACCCGGTCGCCCTTCTGCACGCCCAGGGCGTCCAGGCCCAGCGCGCAGGCGTCGACGTCGTCGACGAGCTGGGGGTAGCTCCACCGGCGACCGGTCGCGCACTCCACGAGTGCCTCGTGGTCGCCGACCCGCGCTGCCGTCCGGTCGAGGTTGGCCCCGATGGTGTCCCCGAGCAGGGGCACCGTGGAGGTGCCGCTGCTGTAGGAGGGCAGCGCGGGGGCGGTCATGCCCGCTCGCCCGGACGGAGCTGGACGCCGGCCCGGTTGGGCTTGTCGGTCGGGTGGGCGTAGCGCAGCCGCTCGGCCGGCAGCGGGAACGCGTGGTCCTCGCCGAACGGCGACAGCGAACCGGTCATCTCGCTGACCAGCTCGGTCAGCGGCGGGCCACCGTCCTCGGACTGGCCCCAGGTGGGCTCCACCAGGTGGGCGTGCTTGTCGTTCTTCTTGGCCACGGTCGCCTCCGGTGCTCGGGCCCGCTCGTGGGTGCGGGCCGCTCGAGGGTCATCTTCCCGTGCATCCCACCCCGTCCGCGACACCCCACGCCACCCCCGCTCAGGGGTGGCGTACGCCGCGGCCCGGACAGCGGGTCAGGCGGTGATGCTGCGCAGCACCAGCACGAGGACGGCGACCACCAGCAGCCCGGCGGCCGGGCCGTACCCGCCGTCCTTCACGCGCAGGTGCGCGATCACCGCACCCAGGAAGTAGAGGACGACGCCGACCGCGGCGGCGATGCCCAGCGGCGCCCAGGCCAGACCGACGAGCAGGCCCGCCGCGCCGGCGATCTCCAGGGCGGCGAGCACCGGGATGCGCTCGGGCGGCACGCCGACCCCGGTGACCGCGGCGGTGGCACCGGGGTTCTCGGTGAGCTTGCCGGCTGCGGAGGCGAGCAGGGCGAGGGACAGCAGGACGCTGATCACGACGGTGGCGAGGAACACGGGGACTCCCGGGGTGTGTGGGTCGTACGGGCCGTGCGGCAGAAGGCCGGGTGGCGCGGACGTGTTCCTCCTGCGGGTCACGATCGCGCAACGGGCCTAGGGTGCACTCCTCGTGGGGGCGATCAGCGAGGCCGTGGCACCGGCCCGGCTGGGACGGAGCTTCCGCTGGCTGCTGGGGTCGTCCTGGACGTCGAACCTCGGCGACGGGATCGCGCTGGCCGCCGGGCCGCTGCTGGTCGCCTCGCTGACCCGGGACGCCTTCCTGGTGTCGCTGGCCGCGACCGTGCAGTGGCTGCCGCCCATGCTCTTCGGCCTGCTCGCCGGGGCGGTCACCGACCGGGTCGACCGGCGGCTGCTGGTCGTGGCGGTGAACGGGGTGCGGGTCGTCGTCCTGGGCGTGCTCACCGCTGCGCTGGCGACTGCCGCGGTGCCGATCGTCGCCGTCCTCGGGGCGCTGTTCCTGCTCGGCACGGCCGAGGTGTTCGCCGACAACGCGACCTCCACGCTGCTGCCCGCGCTGGTGGTCCGCGACGACCTCGCGGTGGGCAACGCCCGGGTGCAGACCGGGCTGATCACGATGAACCAGCTGGCCGGCCCGCCGGTGGGCGCGGCGCTGTTCACCGCGGGTGCGGCCTGGGCGTTCGGCGCGACCGCGGTGCTGGTGGCGCTGGCCGCGGTGCTCGTCTCACGCATCACGCTGCCCGGCACGGTCCGGGACGTCGACCCACCGGCCCGGCTGCGCGCCGACATCGCCGAGGGCGCCCGCTGGGTGCGGCACCACCCCGCCGTCCGCACGCTGGTGCTGACGATCTTCATCTTCAACCTGACGTTCGGCGCCGCCTGGGCGGTGCTGGTCCTCTACGCGATGCAGCGGCTGGATCTGGGCGAGATCGGCTACGGCCTCGTGACCACGGTGATCGCGACCGGCGGCCTGGTGGGGACGACGTGCTACGGCTGGATCACCCGGCGGGTGAGCCTGAGCGACCTGCTGCGCATCGGTCTGGTCATCGAGACCCTGACCCACCTCGCCCTGGCACTGACCACCAGCCCGTGGGTGGCCATGCCGGTGTTCTTCGTGTTCGGCGTGCACGCCTTCGTCTGGGGGACGACGTCGGTCACCATCCGTCAACGCGCCGTGCCGCAGCAGCTGCAGGGTCGGGTGGGCAGCGTCAACCTGGTGGGCACCACCGGCGGACTGGTGATCGGCTCGCTGCTGGGTGGGCTGCTGGCCCAGCGCTACGGGGTGACCGCGCCGTTCTGGTTCGCCTTCGTCGGCTCGGCGGTGTTCGTCGTCGCGATCTGGCGTCCGCTGCGGCACGTGGCGCACGCCGAGGAGACCTGACCCGGCGGGGTTGCTGCTCGCCCTTCCCGGTGGCGGCGTGCGCAGCCACGGTGGCCGGGGTGGCGCCACCCTGCAGCTCGGGAAGAGGGCGTTGCATCGTCGGCGAGCTCGGTGCGCAGACACAGTGCCCCCGCTGACCGGTGCGCCCGCCGACGAGGACGCAGGTGAGCCTGCTCCGGTCCTGCGACGATGGGGAAACGGGGGCGGGTCCTGGTGGGTCCGTCGATGAACGCGGTCACGGACGCCCCCCGGTGATCTGGACCAGCCGGTCGTTGACGCGCGGTGGCACCAGGCCCGACACATCGCCGTCGAAACGGGCAATCTGCTTGACCAGGCTGGAAGACAGGTGGCCCACGTGGGGCGCGGTCGGGAGGAACACCGTCTCGATCCCGGCCAGCTCGCGGTTCATCTGGGCCATCTGCAGCTCGTACTCGAAGTCGCCGACGGCCCGCAGCCCCTTGACGATCACCGGCACGTCGTGGCTCCGGCACCAGTCGACCAACAACCCGTCGAAACTGTCGACGGTCACGTTGGCCAGCCCGGACACTGCTTCCCCGATGAGCGCCATGCGTTCGGCAACGTCGAAGAGCCCGGCCTTGCCGGGGTTCACCAGCACCGCCACGACCAGCTCGTCGTAGAGGGCGGCGGCCCGGCTGATCGCGTCGACGTGCCCGTTGGTGACGGGATCGAAGGACCCTGGGCACACAGCTCGTCTCACGGGCAGCGACCGCGGTCACCGACAGCCTCGGCGACGTGTCGCTCAGGCACGCGGTGCTCCCAGCACGAGCACATCTGGTCCTCCCGTGACGCTTGACGTAATCCCGGACACACCCTACCTTCCGCACAGTCTGAATAAGACGATCTGAGTGAGATGTTACTCGCGTGGCAGCTCGCGCGATGTCGGGCCACGGCCCTGCGATGTGACAGGACCTGCCAGATCCAGCGCGCACGTCCCCCTCCGGCCTTTCGCGCGGTGACCCCCGTGTCGCAAGGACCCGCACCGTCTCTCCCCTCCACGGAAGATCGGAAGTCCTGATGTCCACGAACCCGGCCACCCCCGTCGCCAGATCACCACTGCCAGCCGCCTTCGCCTCTGTCATGGGGTGGGCATTCGACCTGTTCGACCTGTTCCTGCTGCTCTACGTGGCTGGCCCGGTCGGGTCGATCATCTTCCCCGCAGAGAGCGAGACGCTGAGCCTCGCTCTCGTCTTCGCCTCCTTCGCCGTCAGCATCGTGATGCGTCCCAGCGGAGCGGCCTTCTTCGGAGAGCTGGCCGACCGGGTCGGCCGGAAGAAGATCATGGTGACCGTGCTGGCCGGCGTCGGTCTCGCCACGGCAGCGATGGGGCTGGTGCCCAGTTACGCCACGATCGGGGTGGCTGCACCGATCATCTTCATCGTCCTGCGGGTCATCCAGGGCCTCTTCGTGGGTGGTGTCACCGCGACGACCCACACCCTCGGCACGGAGAGCGTCCCGCCCAGGTACCGCGGTCTGATGAGCGGTCTGATCGGCGGCGGCGGCGCCGGACTCGGGGCGGCGATGGCCAGCATCGCCTTCATCGTGGTCAACCAGCTGTTCCCAGGTGACGAGTTCGACGAGTGGGGCTGGCGCGTCATGTTCTTCACCGGCCTGCTGGGCGGCGTGCTGAGCCTGTTCGTACTCCGGAAGGTCGAGGAATCGCCGCTCTGGCTGGCGGCCCAGGAGGCTGCCAAGCGGACCGGAGCCACCGCCCCGACAGAGAAGATGCGGTTCAAGGACCTGTTCGTCGGCAAGTACCGCGCGATCACGTTCCTCAACATCGCCGTCGCGGCTGGGGCCGGGGCTCAGTACTACCTGACGTCGGGCTTCATGCCCACCTACCTCGCGTCGGTGGTCGAGATGCCGGCAGGGACCAGGGGTTGGGTGCTGCTGGTGGCGAGCCTCGTGGTGGTCGTCGCCGCCACGGGAGCTGGCGAGCTGAGCGAACGCATCGGCCGGCGCAGGACCATGCTCGTCCTCGGCGGTGCCAACATCGCGGTGCTGCCACTGCTGGTGGGGATGATCGGCTCCTCCGACCCGAGCTCGACAGGCCGGATCCTGCTGTTGACCTGCCTGCTGGCGTTCTTCGCGAACGCTGCGTACGCACCCGTGATGATCTTCCTCAACGAGCGGTACCCGACGGCCATCCGCTCGCGGGGCACGGCCATCAGCTGGAACACCGGCTTCATGCTCGGTGGCTTGTTGCCCACGTTCGTGACACTGCTCAGTCCCGGCGTCTCCGACATCCCGTCCCGGCTGACCGTCTTCCTCGTGGGGGCCGTCGCGGTGTTCCTCGTCGCGGTGGGAGTGAGCCCGGAGACCCGCGGTGCGCTGGAGAAGATCGCCCCACTCGACACCGACGCGCCGGCTCCCGCGTCAGGCGCCGCCTCCTCGACTCGCGACTGAGAGCCGCACGCCGGAGGAGACCGTCACCAGAGGGTCTGGCCCGGTGGCCAGGACCAGCCGTGCCACCCCTCGGCCGGTCCGAGCGGGCCCATCGGACGAGTCGGGTGTGCCGGTCAGCTCTGCGGATCCTCCGCAGAGCTGACCGGCAGCGCGTCCACGGCGGGGAACTCCTGGGTCAGCGAGGTCCAGAACCGGAGCGCCGCACGCTCGATCTCGAGCCCGAGCCGGAGGGTCACCATTCTCGGCGCAACGCCGTGCATGTCGGCGTACCGCCGCTGCATCTCCTCGTACACCCGGATCCGCTCCTCGTGCTGAGCGATCTGTTCGCGTGCCAGCCGGCGGACGTCGCCTGGATCACCGAGCTCGTTGAAGAAGAGCTTCAGCTCCGCGACGTCCCGGATCTGGAAGTGCTCGTTGGTCGGCGCAGCGAGCCAGGCACGCAGCTCGCGCAGGCCGTCGTCGGTCAGCGAGTAGGTGCGCCTGCGCCGGCCGGCCTGCTCACTGTCGACGGCCAGCAGCCCCATGACCTCCAACCGCTGCGGCTCGGAGTAGAGGCCCGCGTGCGGGAAGACCCAGAAGTAGCCGATCGACCGGCTGATGGCCCGCTTGAGGTCATAGGACGTCGACGGGCCACGGAGTCCGACCATGCCGAGGACCACGTACGACGTAGGAGACAGCCGGTCGGTCACGTTGCAACCATAACGATCCGACATGTATGGTCCATCTCAGAGCATCCAGAACACCAGCGGAAGGCGTCACCGTGGACCTGGCAACCGCCCTGGCGTGGACAACGGAACGCTTCCCCGACCGCCGCGCCGTCGGGGGGGACCGCCCCATGACCTACCGCCAGTGGGATGCACACACCAACCAGCTGGCCGCCGCACTGGCCGACCAGGGCGTCCAGCGCGGCGATCGGGTCGCCCTGAGCCTGGCCGGGGGTGAGCCGTTGGCCAGCCTGCACCTGGCCACGCAGAAGCTCGGTGCGGTGTCGGTTCCGCTGTCCACACGGTTGAGCTCCGACGAGCTCGCCTACTGCCTCGAGGACGCCGAACCGACCCTGTTCGTCACCGACCCCACCACTGCGGCCAACGCACCCAGCCCCCGGGACGTCCCACACCGGGACATCTCCGAGCTGGAGACCGCAGGGCGGGCCGACGGACCACCCGGCCCGCCACCAGCGGAGCAGGACATCAGCGTCATGCTCTACACCTCGGGCACCACGGGCCGCCCCAAGGGCGTCCCCCGGTCGCACCGGGCCGAGCACTCCGCAGCCCTCGCCCACCTGGTCCAGGCGCAGCTCCGCCAGGGGGAGGTGGTCCTGGGTGTGATGCCGATGTTCCACACCATGGGCCTGCGCAGCCTGGTGGCCAGCGTGGTCTGCGGCGGTACCTGGGTACCCCAGGCTGCGTTCGACGCCGCTGAGTCGGTCCGGCTCATCCGGGACGAGGGCGTGACAGCCCTGTACCTGGTGCCCACCATCTTCTGGTCCCTGCTCCGCGAGCCGGGCTTCGACGCCGGTCTCGGGGTCACACGTCTGGCCTACGCCGGCGCGCCGATGACCCCCACCCTGGCCGAGGACCTCGTGGGCGCCCTCCAACCGGATGTTCTGGTCAACCACTACGGGAGCACCGAGGTCTACACCTTCACGATCAGCTCCCAGGGAGCTCGAAAGCCGGGCTGCGCCGGACGCGCGGGCATCTTCTCCCGTGTCCGGCTGGTGGAGCCGCATGTCGGAGCAGCGCCCGGCGCGGTGGTGGAGCGGGGGCAGCAGGGGCAGGTCATCGTCTCGATGAGCAGCCCTGAGGCCTTCACCGGCTACTGGAAGCGCCCGGACGCGGACAGCAAGTCCATCCGGGACGGCTGGTACTACACCGGCGATCTGGCCACCGCTGACGACCAGGACGACCTCTGGGTCGCCGGTCGCGTCGACGACATGATCAACTCGGGTGGGGAGAACATCTACCCCGACGAGATCGAGGCCTCGCTGGTCCGCTGCCCCGGCGTGGCCGACGACTGCGTGGTCGGCATGCCGCACGAACGGTGGGGCAGCGCCGTCACCGCCTTCGTCGTGCCCGCCGCCGGGTACGCCCCCGACACCGTCCTCGCCGAGATGCAGCAGTACCTCCCTGCCGCGAGCGGGCTGTCCTCGCTGAAACGTCCCAAGCAGGTCGTCGTCGTCTCGTCGATCCCCCGTTCGGCCGTGGGCAAGACCCTTCGCCGAACCCTGTCCGCCGGGGACTACCACCCGCTGGCCGTGAGCGACCTTGGAGACACGCGTGCCTGACATGAGCGTCGCACCCTCGACCATCGTCCTGGAGGAATCAGCTCCCCTCGATGCGGCCGCGCCCAGCGAACACACCGGCGGCCCCCGCGCACCCCGCTGGACCCCCAGCCGGGTGGAGGACGCACCGCTGGTCACCGGCGCGGGCCGTTTCCTCGACGACATGGACCCCCTCCCGGGGACCTTGACCGTGGCCATCGTCCGCAGTCCGCACCCGCACGCCCGGATCCGCGGCGTCGACCTCGGCCGCGCTCGCCGTCATCCCGGCGTGACCGCGGTCATCGGGCCCGACGAGGTGCTGGCGGCCCTTCGACCGTTCCCCCTCTCGGTGACCACGGCGATGCCCTACTTCCCCACCGGCACCGACAAGGTCCGGTACGTGGGCGAGCCTGTGGCCGTGGTCGTCGCCAGCGACCGGTACGTCGCTGAGGACGCCGCCGAGCTGGTGGTGGTCGACTACGAGCTGCTCGACCCGGTCGTCGGGGTCCGCAATGCGCTGGCCGAGGACGTCGCGTTGCTCCACGAGGGCAACGGTTCCAACGTCGCGACCGACCGGACGTTCTCCTTCGGTGCGGTCGACGAGGCCTTCGCCGCAGCCGCGCACGTGGTCACCGGCGGGTACGACTTCCCCCGCTACTCCTCCGTACCGATGGAGTGCTACTCGGTCATCGCGAACTGGACGGAGGACTCCGCCGGCCCGGCGATCGAGGCCTGGGCGAACTTCCACGGTCCCTTCACGATGGTCCCGGTCATGGCCGGGGCGCTGGGCATCCCCACCTCCCGGGTCCGATTGCACGTGCCTGCCGACATCGGCGGCAGCTTCGGGATCAAGGCGGGCATCTACCCCTACGTCGTGCTCCTCGCCCTGGCGTCCAAGCACGCGCGCACCCCGGTGCGGTGGTCGGAGGACCGGGTGGAGCACCTGCTGGCCAGCTCCTCGGGCGCGGACCGCATGATGCGGTTCGAGGCGGCCGTGACCACCGAGGGCATCGTCACGGCCTTGCGCGCCGATCTGGTCGACAACGTCGGCGCCTACCTGCGCCCACCGGAGCCGAGCACCCTCTACCGCTGCTACGGCAACATCACCGGGGCCTACCGGATCCCCGCGGTCGAGATCCGAGCCCGCGCCGTGGTCACCAACACCATGCCGACCGGCCTGAACCGGGGCTTTGGTGGTCAGCAGCTCTACTTCGGGCTGGAACGGCTGATGGACGACATCGCCGTACAGACCGGCCTGGACGTCATCGACGTGCGGTGCCGCAACCTCGTACCGGCCGACGCGTTCCCCTACGAGACGCCCACCGGCGGTGTCTACGACTCCGGGGACTACGAGAAGGCCGTGCGCCTGGCCGTGGACAACGCTGATCTCCCCGAGCTCCGGCGCCACCAGGTCGAGGCCCGTGCCCGCGGGGAGCTGTACGGAATCGGTGTCGCCCTCGTCGTGGACCCCTCTGGGACCAACATCGGCTACGTCGGACTCGCCACCCCTGCCGAGGACCGCAAGCCCGGCCGCGACAAGTCCGGGTCGACCGAGCACGTCCGGGTCAGCGTGGACATGCAGGGCACCGTGACGGTCATGCTCGGCAGCGTCCCTCAGGGTCAGGGACACGCGACCACCGCCCGTCAGGTCGCGGCGACCCGACTGGGCTTGCCCCAGGAGTCCGTCCGGGTGGTCATCGACATGGACACCGCGACCACTCCGTGGACGGTGACCTCGGGCAGCTACTCGTCGCGCTTCGCCCCACTCGTCACCAGCGCCGTCGTGCAGGCCTGCGACAGGATCGCGGACACGATCCGCGCGGCCGCCAGCACACTGCTGGACACGGCACCCGAGGACCTCGAACTCGCCGACGGAACGGTACGGCTGAAGGCCGACCACTCCCGGTCTGCACAGTTCCGGCACGCCGCAGGCGTGGTGCACTGGGATCCGGGCGCCCTGCCCGAGGGCACGTCGGCCCGCCTGTACGAGGAGGCTGCCTTCGCACCCAGGGAGATCAGGGCAGCCACCCGCGACGAGAAGATCAACTCCAGTCTGTGTTACGGGTTCGTCGCCGAGTTGATCGCCGTCCGGATCGACCCGGAGACCCTGGAGATCGCCATCGAGCGGGTCTCCAGCGTGCACGACGCGGGCACCGTGCTGAACCAGACGCTGCTGGACGGGCAGGTCTACGGTGCGTTGACCCATGCCCTGGGCGGGGCCATGTACGAGGAGTTCACCTATTCCGAGGGCGGCCAGCCGACGTCGGCGACCTTCCTGGACTACCTCTGCCCGACCTCGGCCGAAGCCGGTTTCCCCCTGGTCGCCGACCACGTGGTGTCCCCATCCCCGCTGACCCCGCTGGGCGCGAAGGGGTGCGGTGAAGGCAGCTCGATGAGCTTCCCGGTCGCGCTGGCCAACGCCGTCACCGACGCCCTCTCACCACACGGCCTACGGATCGACTCGCTCCCCGTTCACGGCAACGTCCTGCACGACCTGCTCGACGGCCTCGACCGCCGACCCTGACCGCACCCCCGACCAAGGAGACCCCATGCCCACCACCGGTGGCGACGTCCTGCTCGACCACGGCCACGACGGCCAGGTCGCTTATCTCACGCTCTCCCACGGCGGTTACACCGTCGTCACGATGGAGATGCGCGCCAAGATGGCCGAACGCTTCGCAGAGATCGACCGGGACAGCCGGGTCCGTGTCGTCGTCGTCCGCTCCGACGGGAAGCACTTCACCTCCGGTGGCGACATC
>JAOPVM010000064.1 GCA_025966215.1 Klenkia sp. | reverse complement strand
CGCACGGCATGTGGGTGAAGGCCCGCGCGCTCGCCGCGTTGTCCGGCCGGCTCCCCGAGGCGTTCTCCGCGGACGTGGCGTTCAAGAAGCCGCTGTTCCTGCCCTCGACGGTGGTGCTGTCCACCGGTGCGGTGGACGGTGGCTGGGACCTCACCGTGCGCAACGAGAAGTCCGGAGCCGACCACGTGCTGGGGCTCGTCCGTCCGCGGTAGCCGTCCGTCGGTCCTACCCCCACGGCCCGGGACCGGCTCCGGGACGGGCTGTGGGGGCACGACGGATGCGAGGTCACAGGTTCCTGCCAGGCTGCCGATGGGATGGGCAGCGGGAGCGACCCGCCACGACGCCCGGCGCTCCGGGCCTCATCGGGGGAGCCCCGCTCATGCGTTTCACGTCCCCGTCCCGCCGTGCGCTCGGCCTGCTGGCCGCGTCCACGATCGGGATGTCCACCGCCGTCCTCGGTGTCACCGGTGTCGCCTCGGCCGCACCCGTGCCCACCCTCATCCCTGGCCAGACCCTCACGTCGGCTGAAGTGTCGGGCTTCACCGTCGCCGCGGGCGTCTGCGCCATCGACTGGTCCGTCTACGGCGCGCCCGGTGGGAGGGGCAGCGCGACGGCAGGTGCCCCGGGTGGAGTCGTGACGGCCACGGTCGACACGGCTGCGGGTGAGACGTTCCAGCTCTACGCGGGCGGGACCGGTGGCGACGCCACTCCCACCGCCGGTGGCACGGGTGGCAGTGGCCACCCGGACGGGGACGTCGACTTCTCGGGTGAGGTCGGTGGCGAGTCCGTCGACGGCGGCGTGTACAGCGGCGGCGGTGGAGGTGGGTCGCTCGCGGTGTCGGCAGAAGCCGGTCCCGTCGTCGGTGCGTTCGGCGGCGACGGTGGCGACTTCGCCGACACCGGCCTCGGTCAGGGCGGTGGCTACAACTTCGCGCTCGGCCAGAACCCCGTCGAGCGGGTGAGCGACGGTGGTGCCGGCTCCATCAGCGCCACCGGCATCGCCTGCGCGGCGCCCAGCGCCCCCGAGAGCCTGCAGGCCGTCGGCGGCGACGGGTCGGCTGCGGTCTCCTTCTTCGCCCCCGCCACCGACTTCGGTGACGCGACGATCACCGGCTACGAGGTCCAGGTCGACGGTGGGGCCTGGACGCCCCTGAGCACCGTGCCGAACCCGGGGACCGACCGCGAGGAGGGCACCGTCGCCCTGGCCAACGGGCCGTCGGCGCACACCGTCGCTGTCCGCGCGACCAGCGCCGTGGGTCCCGGTGAGTCGGCCTCGGTCAGCGACGTCTACGCGGCGAGCACCACCGACGCCCCCACGGACGTCGTGGTCACCCCGGGCGTCTCCTCCATCCGCGTGACGTGGAAGGCCCCGGCCGACACCACGGGCATCTCCGGCTACGAGGCGTACGCGGTCACCGAGGGTGCCCAGTCCTCGGGCGAGGGCGCGATGTGCACCGTCGACGCGCAGACCTTCACCTGCTTCCTCGCGGTCCCCGCCGGCGTCAGGTACTTCGTCGGCGTCAGCAGCCTCAACGAGGCCGGCTTCGGCAGCGAAGGCTCGGTGAACCCGGCTGGTCTGACCCCGGTCATCGCTGCCCCGGCGATCCCCTCCGCCGTCCCGACCGAGGACGACGGCGACATCGCCGGCCCGGCGGGCCCGATCACCTCGGTGACCGCGGGCCAGAAGTTGACGCTCCAGGGTGCGGGCTTTGCTCCCAACTCGACGGTGCAGCTGACGTTGTTCTCTGCCCCGGTCAGCCTGGGCACGGTCGTGACCGACGAGAACGGTTCCTTCAGCGTGGAGGTCACGCTGCCGGCGAACCTGACCAACGGCACGCACACCCTGGTCGCCACCGGGATCAACCCCGATGGCACCACCCGGAACCTGGTCATCACGGTGACCGTGTCCGGTGGGGTCGTGACCGACGCGGCGACCCTGGCGAACACCGGCTTCGACACCGCGGTCCCGCTGACCGGCGGCGCCCTGGCGTTGCTGGCCGGTGCCGGGATGCTGGTCGGCGCCCGCCGCCGCAGCAGCAACTGATCCAGTAGGGCTCGACGGCCCCGTCTCCCACCCGGGGGGCGGGGCCGTCGGCGTTCGGGGCCAGTCGGCTGGACCCGCAGCGGGTGAGGTGTCTGCGCACGGGTCATGTCCTGGCCCGCGCCTGCCGATGACAGGGGAGCGTGGGATCTCTCCCGCGTCGATCCCGGTGGCCCCGGGCCTCCACGGGGAGTTCTACGTGAGACCTGCGTCTTCCGCGCACCGCGCGCTCGGTCTTCTGGCCGCGAGCGCGCTCGGGATGTCCACCGTCGTCGTCGTGTCCACAGGGGTCGCCTCGGCCGCCCCGACGCCTGCCGCGTTCACCTTCTCGACCGACAGCGGGGCGACCTCGGCCGTCGTGCCGGCCGGCTACTGCGCCATCGACTGGGTGGTGCTCGGTGCCCGGGGCGGCGCCTCGGAGGAGGGCACCCCCGGCGAGCCCGGCGGACTGGTCACCACGCGGGTGACCGTCCGGGAGGGCGACGTGTTCCTCCTGTACCCGGGGTCCCCCGGTGGAGACGCTGGCGTGGGCGCGCCCGGTGTCGGCGGGGCCAGCGGGGCATCCGATCCGAGCGCCGCCGGGACCAACGGGGGCTTGAACGGCACCGCCTCCGGCGGCGGCGGGGCCGGCAGCGTGGTGGAGCGGCTGGCTGTTCCGGTCGTCGGGGCGTTCGGTGGAGACGGCGCTGCCTCGGCGGGCATCCCGGGCGGGACCGGTGGAGGGACGAACTTCGCTCCCGGGACGGTCGACCAGACCCGCACCGGCGCAGCAGGTGTCGGGTCGATCTCCGGGACAGGCGTCCTCTGCGCCACCCCTGCCGCGCCGGGAGACCTCGTCGTCGACCAGTCGTTCCGCGTCCTGGACATCACCTTCGACGAGCCGGTCTTCACGGATGAGACAGACCGTGCGGATGACTTCGAGATCTCCTACGACGGCGGGACCACGTGGGCGGCGCTCGACGTCTTCTACCCCGGTGACGGCAGTGGGGGGGTCGGGGCCAGGATCCTCGATCCGGCACCGGGCCGCTACGACATCGTCGTCCGTGGGACCAACGAGGCGGGCAACGGCGCCGCCTCGGCCGAGGTGAGCGTCCTCGTGCTCGCCCCCGCCACCGACGTCACCGCGACCGTGGGGGTGTCGTCGATCCTCGTCACCTTTGTCGAGCCGGCCGACACCACCGGCATCTCCGGCTACCAGGCCTTCGCGTCCCCCGTGGGCGCCCAGTCCTCCGCCGACCTCGTCGTCTGCGACGTACCCCTCGGCGTCACCTCGTGCCTGCTGGGCGTCCCGGCCGGGATCGCCTACGGGGTCGGGGTCGGGTCCATCGACGTCCAGGGTGAGTTCGGTGCGGCCGTCTACGCCGAGGACACCGGGATCGTCCCCGGACCGGCCGTCCCGACCGCGGTGCCCACCCGCGATGACGGCGACGTCGTCGGTCCGGTCGGCCCGATCAGCTCGGTCGTCGCCGGTCAGACGTCGACGGTCATCGGTTCGGGCTTCCTGCCGTTCTCGACCGTTCAGCTGTCCCTGCTGCCCGGACCGGTCGACCTCGGCACTGTGGTGGCCGACGAGAACGGTGCCTTCAGCCTGAGCGTCACGATCCCGGCGAGCCTGGCGAACGGTTCCTACTCGATCGTCGCGACCGGCACCGCTCCCGACGGCACGGCCCGCAACCTCGTCACCGCGGTGACGCTGTCCGGTGGCACCGCGGTCGTCACTCCCGCCCGGCCGGCGGCTCTCGCCGTGACGGGCTTCGACACCGCCGTCCCCCTGGCCGGTGGCGCCCTCGCGGTGCTCGCCGGTGTGGGCATGCTGGTCGGCGCCCGTCGCCGCAGCACCGTCTGACCCGCACGCGCTGAACCAGGCGGCCCCGTCTCCCACCCGGGAGGCGGGGCCGCCGGCGTTCGCGGGTGGCCGGACGGGCGTTCCCGCGGGAACGTCTCCGGTGGTGAGCGACCGGACGGCGGGTCCACCATGCGCCCGCAGCGCCGGCGGGTCGATGCCGTGCCGGCGCAGCAGCGCCGTGGCCGGGGTAGAGGGCACCGGGGTCGGCGCGGCCCGGTCTGCACCGCGCGCAGCCAGCGCCACGCCGTCGTCGACCCGCCCGGGAGGCGGTACCGCCCG
>JAOPVM010000047.1 GCA_025966215.1 Klenkia sp. | reverse complement strand
CTGCGTTCTGCTGGGTGGTCGCCGGTGGACGGGCAGCGCTGGCCGACGAGCTCGACGACACCGACTCCGCGGCCGCCGACCGGGTGACCCGCGGCGGGCACGCGCTGGGCCGCACCGCCGAGCAGCTCGCCGCCACCGCCCGCCGCTGGCGTGCGGGCACCCTGGGCTGAGCGGTGCCCCGGGACCAGGCCGCGCTGCGGGAGCGGTCCCGGGCGCTGACCGGCGTGGTGGCGGCCTCGGCGCTGGCCTACCCGCTGCTGTACTGCGCGGTGCGGTCGGCCTTCGCCCAGTTCGCCACCGGGGACGACGCCGCGGCCGTGCTGTTCGGCGTGCTGTGCGTGGCG
The DNA here is from genome assembly GCA_025966215.1 of Klenkia sp. GTDB lineage: Bacteria > Actinomycetota > Actinomycetes > Mycobacteriales > Geodermatophilaceae > Klenkia. The sequence goes on along the minus strand of JAOPVM010000047.1, from coordinate 4,211 downwards.
CTGTGCGTGGCGGTGGTCGGCGTCCTCCGCTGGAGCTCGGGACGGCGGGTGCGCAGCCCGTGGCTGCTGGTCGCCCTGGTGCCCCCGGCGCTGCTGGAGCTCTGGCTGGCCTGGCCGCTCCTGACCGGCTGAGCGTCGGGCAGGATGGACGCCGTGACTGAGACCGGGACCCTGGTGTTGCTCCGCCACGGCGAGAGCGAGTGGAACAAGGCCAACCTGTTCACCGGGTGGGTGGACGTCGAGCTGTCGGAGAAGGGTCGCGCGGAGGCCGCCCGAGGCGGCGAGCTGCTGGCCGCCGAGGGCCTGTTGCCCGACGTGCTGCACACCTCGCTGCTCAAGCGGGCGATCACCACCGCCGAGCTGGCGCTGGCCGCCGCCGACCGGCAGTGGATCCCGGTGACCCGGTCCTGGCGGCTCAACGAGCGGCACTACGGCGCGCTGCAGGGCAAGGACAAGGCCGCGACCCTCGCCGAGTACGGCGAGGAGCAGTTCATGACCTGGCGGCGCAGCTACGCCACCCCGCCGCCGCCCATCGACGCCGGCGACGAGTACAGCCAGGACGCCGACCCGCGCTACGCGTTCCTGCCCCCGGAGGCCCGGCCGGCCACCGAGTGCCTGGCCGACGTCGTCGTCCGGATGCTGCCGTACTGGTACGACGCGATCGTCCCGGACCTGCGCGCGGGCAAGACCGTGCTGGTCACCGCGCACGGCAACAGCCTGCGGGCGCTGGTCAAGCACCTGGACGGCATGGGCGACGACGAGGTCGTCGGGCTGAACATCCCGACCGGGGTGCCGCTGCGCTACGACCTGGACGCCGACCTGAGGCCGACCACCCCCGGCGGCCGCTACCTCGACCCCGACGCCGCCGCCGCCGCGATCACGGCCGTGGCGAACCAGGGCAAGCGGTAGCAGCGGGGCCCCGGGACGTCCTCCCGGGGCCCTGTCTCAGCTCGCGATGGGGAGGGGGCGCTCGCCGGTCACGAGGTAGACGACCCGGCGGGCGACGCTGACGGCGTGGTCGGCGAAGCGCTCGTAGTAGCGGCCCAGCAGGGTGATGTCGATGGCCGACTCGATGCCGTGCGGCCAGTCGTCGCTGAGCAGCTCGCGGAACAGCTGCTGGTGGTTGCGGTCCATCAGGTCGTCGTCGGCCTCGAGGCGGGCGGCGGCCGCCACGTCGCGCTTGGCGATGATCGTGCCCGCCTGGGCGACCAGGCTCTCCGCGATGTGGCCCATGTCCAGGAAGACCGGGCGGACCTCCTGCGGCACCGCGTGGTCGGGGAAGCGCATCCGGGCGACCTTGGCGATGTGCTGGGCGAGGTCGCCCATCCGCTCGAGGTCCTGCACGGTGGCCATCGCGGTGGTGATGGCCCGCAGGTCGGTGGCCACCGGCTGCTGGCGGGCCAGCAGGGTGAAGCACCGGTCGTCGACGTTCTCCCGGACGGCGTCGATGTGCGCGTCGCCGGCGATGACGAGGTCGGCCAGGGCCACGTCGGCGTCCAGCAGGGCGGTGGTGGCCTTGCTCATGGCCGAGCCCACCGAGTTGGTCATCTCGACCAGCTGGGCGGTGATGTCGTCGAGCTCTTCGCGGTAGCTGTCCCGCATTGTCCCCTCCAGCACGCGGCCCGTGCGCCGCGTCGTCACCGGCGCGGCGCACCCCCGGTCTGGGTGCCTCCGTCGCGCCTGCCCAGAGGATAGGGACGACGGCGCACCGCCGCCGGGCCCCGCAGGTGAACGAGCGGACACGCCCCCGTGAACACCTCCCCCCGGTGGGGGTGTGCGGGCCGGCTCCGGGGCAGGACGGGGCACGGAGCGGCCTAGCATCGATCCCGTGCACCCGCTGCTGTGGCTGGCGCTCGGCCTGCTGCTGGGCGGGGTGACCGTCGGCCTCCTCGTCGCCCGCGCCCGTCCCGTGGGTGCCGGGCCGATCCCGGCGGCGGGCGACCAACCGGACCCGGCACCGACGGTCGCCGTCCTCAGCCGCCGCCTGGTCGACCTGATGGACCCCGCCGTGGTGCTGCTGGACGCCGCCGACGAGGTGGTGCTGGCCAACCCGGCGGCCCGTGCGCTGGGCGTCGTCCGGGGCACCCGGCTCCTGGTCCCCGGACTGCTGGGCATCGCCCAGGACGTGCGCGGGGGCAGCAGCTGCCGGGCCGACGTGCAACTGCCCGGTGACCTCGTCGGCGCCGGGCCGCGGATGGTCGGCGTGCACGGCGTCCGGCTGGGCGGCGGGTCGGCGCTGGAGCCGGGCCCGGTCGCGCTGGTGCTGCAGGACGTCACCGAGGCGCGCCGGGTCGAGGCCGTCCGCCGCGACTTCGTCGCCAACGTCGGTCACGAGCTGAAGACGCCGGTCGGAGCGCTCGCGCTGCTGGCCGAGGCGACCCAGGGCGCGGCCGACGACCCGGAGACCGTGCAGCGCTTCGCCGCCCGGATGACCCACGAGGCAGACCGGCTGGCCCGCCTGGTCCGCGAGCTGATCGACCTGTCCCGGTTGCAGGGCGCCGAGCCGCTGCCCGACCTCGCCCCGGTCGAGGTGTCCACCGTCGTCGCCGAGGCCGTGGACCGCACCCGGCTGGCCGCGGCCGCCAAGGGCATCGACCTCGCGGTCGGGGAGCAGGAGGGCCTCGTCGTGCGCGGCGTGGAGGCCCAGCTGGCCACCGCGGTCACCAACATGCTGGCCAACGCGGTGGCCTACTCCCCGGACGCCACGAAGATCGCCGTCGGCACCCGGGCCCGGTCCGGGTTCGCCGAGATCGCGGTGACCGACTCCGGCATCGGCATCCCGCGGGCCGACCGGGCCCGGGTGTTCGAACGCTTCTACCGGGTCGACCAGTCGCGGGCCAGCGCCACCGGTGGCACGGGCCTGGGGCTGGCCATCGTCAAGCACGTGGCCACCAACCACGGCGGTTCGGTCACCGTGTGGAGCGAGGAGGGCCTGGGGTCGACGTTCACCCTGCGCATCCCGCTGGCCCCCGTCGAGGGCACCGAGCCCACCGAGGCCTCCGGCGGAACCACCGACGACCAGGTGGGCCGGTCTGCCGACCGGGTCGCCGCCCTGCGAGCTGCCGTCGCCGGGACCCACCTGGGTCGCGCCGACGCCGAACCGAGTCCACCGAGAGGACGGTCATGACCCGAGTGCTGGTCGTGGAGGACGAGGAGTCCTTCTCCGACGCGTTGTCCTACATGCTGCGTCGCGAGGGGTACGAGGCGGTCGTCGCGGCCAACGGCATCGACGCCCTCGCCGAGTTCGACCGCAACGGCGCCGACATCGTGCTGCTGGACCTCATGCTGCCCGGGCTGTCGGGCACCGAGGTGTGCCGCACCATGCGGGCCAGGAGCGCGGTGCCGATCATCATGCTCACGGCGAAGGACACCGAGATCGACAAGGTCGTGGGCCTGGAGCTCGGCGCCGACGACTACGTCACCAAGCCCTACTCCGCCCGGGAGCTGCTGGCCCGGATCCGGGCGGTGCTGCGCCGGGGCACCGACACCGAGCAGGCGGGCGAGGCCACGCTGGGTGCCGGTCCGGTGCGGATGGACGTCGAACGGCACACCGTGGCCGTGGACGGCGAACCGGTCTCGCTGCCGCTGAAGGAGTTCGACCTGCTGGAGCTGCTGCTGCGCAACGCCGGCCGGGTGCTCACCCGCGGACAGCTCATCGACCGGGTCTGGGGCTCGGACTACGTGGGTGACACCAAGACCCTCGACGTCCACGTCAAGCGGCTGCGCGCCAAGATCGAGCCCGACCCGGCCACCCCGAAGTGGCTGGTGACCGTCCGCGGCCTCGGCTACAAGTTCGAGGCCTGAGGAGGCCCCCCCGACCGGGCGAGGGGGTCCTTCCCTACTGGCCGCGGCCGGTCTCGGCCTGGAGCTCGTCGATCTTGATCGAGGCGTCGGCCTTGCTGATGTCCGTAGCGACGTCCTCGCCGGCCTGCTGGGCCAGCGTCGACAGGTAGCTCTTCTGGGCACCGGTGGCGGGCTCGTCGCCGGTCACCCAGTCGGAGGGGTCCTTCTCGGCGGTGGGGTCACCGGGCTGGCCGGTGTTGACCTTGGACTCTGATTCGCTCATGTGTTCGAGGCTAGGCCGGGACGGGGGAGTCCGCGCGGCGAGTCGCCGCTGCACCGCGAGCCGGCCCGGCGGGTCGGGCCCGGCGGGTCGGGCCGGCGAGTCGGGCCCGGTGCGGGGGATCAGCCCGCGTGCCTACCGCCAGGCA
>JAOPVM010000043.1 GCA_025966215.1 Klenkia sp. | reverse complement strand
CGGGCGGTCGCGCTGTCCCGCGCGGTGTGGACGGCGTCCGCCGCCCTCGCCGTGCTCACCCGCCTCCTGGCCCGCCCCCGGCGTTGATCGGCCGGGACGACGGACGCCCCGGTCAGCGCGAGGAGAGGAAACCGGCCGGGTCGACGCCGGGGTGGCTGGCCGGCGGGTCGGCCGGGCCCAGGCCACCGCGGACGACGGCCCGGACGGTGGCCAGCAGCAGCCAGCCGCAGCCGAGCAGGAACAGCAGCGCGAGGACTCCACCTGAGCTCATGGGCCCACCGTGAGGCACGGAGGACTGGTACGGAGCAGTCCAGTGCGGCATGGTGGTCCGCATGCCAGTCGTCGTCGAGCAGTCCACTCCGGCGCACGAGCTCGCGGCCCAGCTCCGCGACGCCGAGACCTCCGGAGCACCGCGGTACGCCGCCCTGGCCCGCCGGGTGCGCGAGCTGGTGGTCACCGGCGAGCTGCCGGTGGGCACCCGGCTGCCCGCCGAGCGCGACCTGGCCGCCGCCCTGGGGGTCAGCCGGGTGACCGTGGCGAGTGCCTACCGGACGCTGCGCGAGGAGGGGTTCGCCCGCACCCGGCACGGCTCGGGCACCGTGCTGGAGCTGCCCGAGGACCGGCCCGCCTGGCAGTGGCAGTCCGCCGACGTCCCCGGGGTGGTCGACCTGGCCCACGCCGCACCCCCGGCGTCCCCGTTGCTGGGCCCGGCCTACGCCGACGCGCTGACCCGGCTGGACACCCACTTCCCCGGCAGCGGCTACGTGCCGATGGGCCTGCCCGCGCTGCGGGAGGCCCTCGCCGACCGGTTCACCGCCCAGGGCCTGCCGACGACGCCGGACCAGGTGCTGGTCACCTCCGGCGCCGGGGACGCCGCGGCGCTGGTGTGGGAGGCGCTGCTGGAGACCGGTGACCGGGTGCTGGTGGAGCACCCCAGCTACCCCGGCGCGATCCGCTCCATCGAGCTGTCCGGCGGGCGCTGCGTCCCGGTTCCCGCCGATGCAGCCGACCCCGACGCGCTGATCGAGGCCGCGCGGCTCGCCGCCCGGCAGAGCGCGCCACGGATGGCCTACCTGATGCCGGACTTCGCCAACCCGACCGGCGCGCTGCTCTCCCCCACCGGCCGACGGCGGCTGGCTGCCACGCTCTGGCAGCAAGGAGTGCTCACCGTCGTCGACGAGGTGGCCGCCGAACTCGCCCTGGACGGCGACCCGGCTCCGCACTTCGCCGCGGGGTTGCCCGACGCGGCCACGATCACCGTCGGCGCGCTGTCCAAGGCGGTGTGGGGCGGGCTGCGGGTGGGCTGGCTGCGCACCGACGCGGCGCTGGTCGAGCGCCTCTCCACCGTGCTGGGGCACCGCCAGCTCTCGGTCGGGCTGCTCGACCAGCTCGCCGCCACCACCCTGGTCCGCGACCTGGACGCGGTGCTGGCGGACCGTCGCGACCAGCTGCGCACCCAGCGCGACGTGCTGGTCGCCGCGGTCGCCGAGCAGTTGCCCGACTGGTCGGTCACCGTGCCCACCGGTGGGTTGTCGCTGTGGGCGCAGCTGCCGCCCGGGCTCAGCTCCGCCGCGCTCACCGCGGCCGCCGCCCCCGCCGGGCTGCTGCTCGCCGAGGGCCGGGTGTTCGGCACCGGCGCGGCCTTCGACGACCGGCTCCGGCTGCCCTTCACCCGCCCTGCCGGGGAGCTGCGCAGCGCCGTCGACGTGCTGGCCGGGCTGGACCGGCAGCTGCGCGGGCGGGCCACCCCGCGGCCGGTGCCGTCCTCCACCGTGGTCTGAGGTGACCCGCCCCACCCCCGGGCCCGGCAGCCGGTGAGGGAGACTGCCGGGGTTGCCCGGACGTCGTCGTCGGGCACGCGATGGAGGGAGGCGCGGTGTTCTACTTCATCGCCCGGTTCGTGCTCAGACCGCTGTTCATCCTCACCTGCCGGCCCACCGTGGTCGGCGAGGAGCGGATGCCGCTGACCGGCCCGCTGCTGCTGGCCAGCAACCACCGGTCCTTCATCGACTCGATCGCGATCCCGTTGATGGCCCCCCGCAAGGTCGGCTACCTGGCCAAGGCCGAGTACTTCACCGGCACCGGGATCAGCGGCTGGTTCTCCAGGACGCTGTTCACCGCCCTCGGCGCCCGACCCGTCGAACGGCAGACCCACCGCGCCGCGCAGGCCGCGCTGGACACCGTGCTGCACGCCCTGGAGGCCGGCGAGGCGTTCGGCATCTACCCCGAGGGCACCCGGTCCCGCGACGGCAAGCTGGCCCGCGGCAAGACCGGGGTCGCCTGGCTGGCGCTCACCGCCGACTGCCCCGTCGTCCCGGTCGCCGTGCACGGCACCGAGCACGTGCAGCCGGTCGGGGCCCGTTACCCCCGCCCGCACAAGGTGACGATCACCTTCGGCGAGCCGATGACCTTCCCCGACCAGCGCGGGCTGGCCGGCAACGGCAAGGCCCGTCGGGTGGTCACCGACCGGGTCATGGAGGCCATCGCCGAGTTGTCCGGGCAGGAGAAGTCCGGCTGGTGAGCGGCGCGCTGCTGGTCGCCGGGACGACGTCGGACGCCGGCAAGTCCGTCGTCACCGCAGGGATCTGCCGCTGGCTGGTCCGCCAGGGCGTCTCGGTGGCGCCGTTCAAGGCGCAGAACATGAGCAACAACTCCGGGGTCACCGCCGACGGCGCGGAGATCGGCCGGGCCCAGGTGTTCCAGGCCGCCGCCGCCCGGGTCGAGCCCGAGGCCGCGATGAACCCGGTGCTGCTCAAGCCCGGGGGGGAGAACTCCAGCCAGGTCGTCGTCCTCGGCAAGGCCGTCGCCGACGTGACCGCGCTGAGCTACCGGCCGATGAAGGCCGCGCTGCTGGAGCAGGTGCTGATCAGCCTCGCCGACCTGCGCAGCCGGTTCGACGTGGTGGTCTGCGAGGGCGCCGGCTCCCCCACCGAGATCAACCTGCGCGACACCGACATCGCGAACATGGGCCTGGCCACCGCGGCCGACCTGCCGGTGCTGGTGGTCGGCGACATCGACCGGGGCGGGGTGTTCCCGGCCCTCTACGGCACCGTGGCGCTGATGCCGCCGGCCGACCAGGCGCTGGTCGCGGGCTTCCTGGTGAACAAGTTCCGCGGCGACGTCCGGCTGCTGGCCCCGGGCCTGGACGCCCTCGAGCGGCTCACCGGCCGGCCCACGCTCGGCGTGCTGCCCTGGCTGCCGGGCCTGTGGCTCGACGTCGAGGACTCCCTCGACCTGGCCGGTGACCGCGGGCCCTCGCTCCCCCCACGCGGGGACGACGTCCTGCGGGTGTCGGTCGTACAGCTGCCCCGGCTGTCGAACTTCACCGACCTGGACGCGCTGGCCGCCGAGCCCGGCGTGCTGGTCCGCTACGCCACCCGGCCCGAGGAGCTCGCCGATGCCGACCTGGTCGTGCTGCCCGGAACCCGCTCGACGGTGTCGGACCTGGCCTGGCTGCGCGAGCGTGGCCTGGACACCGCCCTCGCCCGCCGCGCCGCAGCCGACCAGCCGGTGCTGGGCATCTGCGGCGGGCACCAGATGCTGGCCCGCACGATCGTCGACGACGTCGAGTCCCGGGCCGGGGCCGTCGACGGACTCGGGCTGCTGCCCACCGACGTCGTCTTCGCCCGGGACAAGACGCTGGGCCGCCCCGTCGGGCAGGCACTGGGCCACGAGGTGCACGGCTACGAGATCCACCACGGCGTGGTCACCGTCGACGGCTCCCACCCGCGGGCCGAGCCGTTCCTCGACGGCACCCGGGTCGGGGCGGTCTTCGGCACCACGTGGCACGGGGCGCTGGAGAACGACGGCTTCCGGCGGGCCTTCCTCACCGAGGTCGCCCGGCTGACCGGGCGGCGCTTCGCCGTCGCCGAGGACACCGACTTCGCCGCCGTCCGGGAGACCCGGCTGGACGCCCTGGGCGACCTGATCGCCGACCACGCCGACACCGACGCGCTGTGGCGCCTGATCGAGTCCGGCGCCCCGCCCGGGCTCCCGCTGCTCCCACCCGGAGGCCCCTGATGGACACCCAGCGCTTCCTCGACGCCCAGGACCAGGTCTGGGACGACGTGCTCGCCGAACTGCGCGCCGGGGACAAGCGGACGCACTGGATGTGGTTCGTGTTCCCCCAGCTCGCGGGCCTGGGCACGTCGGAGATGAACCGCCGCTACGCGATCCCCGACCTGGCCGCCGCCCGGGAGTTCCTGGCCCACCCGGTCCTCGGGCCGCGCCTGCTGGAGGTCACCGAGCTGCTGACCGGGCACGCCGACCGCACCGCGCACCAGGTGCTGCACTCCCCCGACGACCTGAAGCTGCGCTCGTCGATGACGCTCTTCGCCCGCGCCGACCCCGACCAGCCGCTGTTCGGCCGGGTGCTGGACCAGTGGTACGGCGGCATCGAGGACGACGCGACGCTCAGCCGGCTGTGACGGCAGCCCGGACGGCGTCGGGCCAGGGCACGGCCACGCCGTCCCTCGTCGCCACGTAGGTCGTCCGGACGACGCAGCACAGCCGCTCGCCCACCGACACGGTGAAGCGCAGCGTGAGACCGGTGCGCCCGAGGGAGTCCAGCACGCAGACCACGTCGACGACCTCGCCCCAACGGGCGCTGGCGCTCCACTCCAGGGACGAGGCCTTCACCATCGGCTGCACGCCCGCGACGCCGTCGGGGTCCCAGGTCAACCCGACCGAGGGCCACCAGGCGTTGGAGGCCTCGTCGGCCCAGACGAGGTAGTGGGCGTTGAAGACCACCCGTTGGTCGTCGCACTCGCTGTACCGGACCGGGGCGCTCCAGGTGAGGGACACGGCTGCAGACGGTAGGCCGGGCAACACGGACGCAACCCGGGGTGTGGTCTCCTGCGCAGGTGAGCACCGTCGTCTCCAGCTACCCCGCTGCGTCCACCCGCGCCGTGGACAAGGTCATCGACCGCGTCGACCAGCACTGCGCCCGGTTCGTCGAGCTGTCCCCGTTCGCCACGCTGGCCACCGTGGACGCCGACGGCTTCCCCGACGTGTCCCCCCGCGGCGGTGGCCCGGGCTTCGTCCGGGTCCTCGACGAGCACACGCTGGCGCTGCCCGACCGGCAGGGCAACAACCGGGTCGACAGCCTGCGCAACCTGGCCGGCAACCCCCGGGTGGCGCTGATGTTCTTCGTCCCCGGCATCGAGGAGACGCTGCGGGTCTACGGCCGCGCCCGGCTGGTGTCCCCGGCCGAGGTCGACGCCGACCTCACCGAGTTCGGCAAGCAGCCGCTGTCGGTGACCGTGATCGACGTCGAGCGGGCCTACTTCCACTGCGCGAAGGCCGTGATGCGCTCCAGGCTGTGGGACCCGGGTGCCCAGGTGCACCGCTCGGTGTTCCCGCCGATGGGCCAGGTCTGGCGCGAGCACACCAAGGCCGCCACCCCGGCCCAGGACGACACCGAGATGCGCGCCGAGCTGGCCCTCGAGCTGTAGGGGGAGCTCAGTCGGTGCGGCGCTCGTAGACCCCGACGACCTCGCCGCGGAACGTGTCGGTGATCCCGGGGAAGGCGGCCATGACCTTGTCGTGGTCCCAGTCGTCGACCACGTGCACCTCGTGGTGGTTGTGCTCCAGCTCGCCCTGCGGGTAGTGCACGATCGGGATGCTCATGTAGACGGCGCGCCCGGCGGCCTCACCGGCCCGGCGCCAGAGGTCCTGGGCCTCCTCGACGGTCATGTGCTCGGCCACGTCGCCCAGCACGACGACGTCGGCGGCGGGGAGCTCGGTCGTCCGGGCATCGCCCAGGACCACCTCGTCGTAGAGCTCGCGCAGCCCGTACTTCTCCACGTAGGGCTCGAAGACCTCCAGCGCGGTCAGCCGCGCAGGCCGGTCGTCGGCCAGGAGCTTGGCGTAGGTGCCGGCTCCGGCCCCCACGTCCAGCAGCGACTCCGGCGCGAGCGCACGGATCTTCTGACGGGTCCAGTCCTTGCCCTCGGGCGAGCTGATCGGCACCGGGTGAGATTACGGTCGCCGCGGCCACGCTGCCCCTCGGGCGAGGCTCAGGTGAGGTCGGCGGCGGCCACGGTGGGGACGGGGTGGTCCACCCGCTCGAACTCGCGCGCGGCCCTGCGGACGGCGACGACCTGCTCGGCGCGGGCCCGGGCGCGCTGGCGCTTGCGGACGTGCTCGGGCGTGCGCTGCCGGGCGTCCTCGACGAGCTGGTAGGAGGCGAGCACGGAGGCCTGGATCTTCGTGGTGCCGAAGAGGCCCGTGGCGGGGGTCGTGGCCGGCCGGACCGGTTCTGCGCTGGTCATCGCCGACCGCCTCCCGTGGTGGAGCAGCACCGCCGCCCCCTCGCTGGGTGACCCGCGAACCCGCAGCCGAAACGGGGGTGTGACCGGTTCGTCCCATCGGGTCACACCCGCCCCGCGTGTCCCTCGCGTCCGGGCGTGTCGTCCCCTAGCGTCGCGGGGCATGGCGACCGGCTGGAAGTCCGTGCTCTCCCGTGTGGTGCAGACCGTGGTGCGCGAGGGCGGCAGGGAGCTCCGCCGGCGCTCGGCGGGGACGGCGACGACGCCCGCGCGGCTGCCCGACCGGCCCTCGCACGACGAGCTGGCCCGACCGCAGTCCCGGGGCGCCGGGGAGTTCTCCGGTCGCGGCGAGATCAGCTACACCCCGCGGGAGGACGGCCGGCCGGACCCGGGCGAGATCGTCTGGGCGTGGGTGCCCTTCGAGGAGGGCGACGGCCGCGGCAAGGACCGGCCGGTGCTCGTCGTCGGGCGCACCGGGCAGGACCTGCTCGGCTTCATGCTGACCAGCAAGGACCACGACCGGGACGCCGCCGACGAGGCCCGGCACGGCCGGCACTGGGTGGACATCGGCAGCGGCGACTGGGACCGGCAGGGCAGGCCCAGCGAGGTGCGGGTGGACCGGGTGCTGCGGATCGACGCCGCCGACGTCCGTCGCGAGGGCGCCATCCTGGACCGCCGCCGGTTCGACGCCGTCGCCACCGAGGCCCGCCGCGTGCTGGGCTGGTGAGGTCAGGGTCGGTCGAGGCCCCACTGGTACTCGAAGGCGGCCGGGGAGAGCGCGGCCATCGCGGCGCGGGCCTGCCGGAGCAGGTCCCCGCTGGTGTGCGGGTCGCCGGCCGCCAGCCGGAGCACCTCCACCCCGTCCGCCCGCCGCCGGACGACGAGGTCGCTGACCGACGGGTGCGGCAGCAGCCCCCACGCGAGCTCGGCGACCACGGCGCCCAGCACCCGCAGCCGCTGACGGTTCCGGCTGCCGGGCCTGGCCTCGAGGGCGGCCACGAACACCTCGTCGGCGCGGGCCGGGTCCACGCTCACCCTCCCCGCAGCAGCAGCTTGGACACCAGCGGTGCGGTCAGCAGCATGACGAACAACCGCAGGACCTGGACGGCGAGCACGAAGGTCGCGTCGGCGTCGCTGTCGGTCGCGGTGGCCAGCACGGCGTAGAGCCCGCCGGGGGTGGTGGCCAGGTAGGCGGTGAGCGGGCTGACGTCGGCGGTGGCCGCCAGCAGCGCCCCCAGCCCGGCACAGGCCCCGATGACGGCCACGATGGCCACCAGCGCGAGCGGCAGCGCCCGACCGACCGTGCGCAGGCTGTCCCGGGTGAACGAGAGCCCCACCTGCAGCCCGATCACGACGAACCCGAGCCCCTCCAGCGCGGCGGGCACCTCGGCGCCCTGCGACAGCCCGGTCAGGTCCAGGGTCGCCGCCACCAGCATCGGCCCCAGCAGCGAGGCCACCGGGATCCGGCTGAGCCGGCCCTGCGGGATGCCCACGGCGACGCAGACCACGGCGTACAGCACCCCGGCCCAGAACCCGGGCCCGTCGGCGGCGGCCGGGCCGGC
>JAOPVM010000250.1 GCA_025966215.1 Klenkia sp. | reverse complement strand
ACCGGAGGAGGGGTAGGCGGCGCTGTCCTCGACCGCGGCGCGCAGCACCTCGCGCAGCCAGGCGGGGGGCGCCCCGGCGCGCACGTTGACCGCGAGGTCCACCAGGCCCGGGGTGGCCTCGGTGTCCCCGTGGTGGCGCAGGTCGGTCACCGGAGCACGACCGCCACGGTGACCCGGCCGTGCACGGTGCGCGGGACCACGAGCTCCCCGCCACCGGCGAGTGCCGCGGCCTCGGCCACGCTCCCGGTGCCGACGGCGGCGCGCACCCGCGCCGAGGTGGTGGGGGTGGGGACGGCGTCCAGCTCGGCCGGGGCGTGCGCGGACAGCGCCCAGCCGCGCCGGGCGACGGCGTCCCTCAGTCCCGGTTCGGCGGCCCGCCGGTCGAGGGTGGCCAGCAGGTCCACCGGCCCGCCGACCGCGTCCACCGCGGCGAGCACCTCATCCGCACTCACCCCTGCCCGCGCCCCGATCCCGACGACCCTCACCGCGGCCCGCCCCCTCCCGGCACAGGAAGCGCTGCACCCCCCGCGGAGCCGCTGAGGGGGTGGAGAGCTTCCTTCGTGAGGCTGCCGAGGGCGGCGAGGAGGGCGGCGGTGTCGCGGGGGAGCGGGCCCGCGGGCAGCAGGCCCAGCTCGCGCAGCCGGGCGCCGACGGTGAGGGTCCAGGGGCGGTCGAGGCGGGCGCGGGCGAGCAGGGCGTCGTCCCCGAGGACCACCTCGGGGACTCCCTGCACGACGCGGCCGTCGACGACGACGGCGACCTCGTCGGCCCAGCCGAGGGCGAGGTCGACGTCGTGGGTGCTCATCACCACGGTGGAGCCGGAGTCCTGCAGCCGGGACAGCGCGGCGAGGGCCTCGGTGACCGCGGAGGGGTCCAGCCCGGCGGTGGGCTCGTCGAGCAGCAGCACGCAGGGCCGCATGGCGACCGCGCCGGCGATGGCGACCCGCTTGCGCTCGCCGAAGGACAGCTGGTGGGTGGGCCGGGCGGCCAGGCCGGTGACGGCGAGCAGCTCCAGGGCCTCGGCGACCCGGGCGCGCACCTCGTCGTCGGTGAGGCCCAGGTTGAGCGGCCCGAAGGACACGTCCTGGGCCACCGAGGCACTGAACAGCTGGTCGTCGGGGTCCTGCAGCACGAGCTGGACCTCCTGGCGGTGCGCCTTGAGCCCGGCGCGGCTGTACCGCACCGGAGCCCCGTCGACCACGACCTGCCCGGCGGCGGGTTCCAGCGCCCCGGACAGGCAGCGCAGCAGGGTGGTCTTGCCCGACCCGTTGGCACCCAGCAGCGCGAGCCGACGGCCCTCGGGGACCGTCAGGCAGGCGCCGTCGAGCACCCGGGCGCCGCGGGTGTAGCCGACGACGAGGTCGAGGGCGGCGAGCTGCTGGTGGCTCACGCGAGCACCAGCGTGGCCGCGCACAGCGCGGCGAGGCCCAGCACCGTGGCGCCCAGGAACAGCCGGGACGACGGCAGCACCTCGGGCAGCACCCGCAGGTCGGTGACCATCCCGCGGCCGGCCAGGCCCTCCTGCAGCCGGCGGGCCCGGTCCCAGGAGCGGGTGAGGACGGCGGCGGTGAGCATGCCGGCCGAGCGGTAGGAGCGGCGGAACCCGGTCCAGCCCATCCGGGCGGTCTGCGCCTCGCGGATGGTGCGCAGCGACTCCAGCAGGACGAACAGCAGCCGGTAGGTCACCGAGGCGACCTCGACGACGGCGCCGGGCACCCGGGCCCGCCGCAGCGCCGGCAGCAGGTCCGACACCGGGGTGGTGGTGGCCAGCAGCATCACCGCGGCGCCGCCGGCCAGCGCGTGCCCGACCAGCGCCCCGCCGGTCGAGACCGCGTCCGGGGCCCAGCCGACGCCCTCGCCGGAGACCTGCACGACCGCGGTGACCGCGCCGATGGCCACGAACGCCAAGGGCAGGCGGACGGCGCGGCCGAAGACCCGGGCGGGCACCCGCGCCGGGCCGAGCGCCAGGACGACGGCGGTCAGCCCGACCAGCAGCGAACCCGGCCAGACCGGCAGCACCAGCGCGCACAGCACCAGCCCGACCGAGAGCAGCACCTTGTCCCCGACGGCGCGGGGACGCCAGGCCGAGGCCCAGGCCGCGTCGTCGATGGCCAGGCCGGTCACGGGGCGCAGCCGGTCACGGGGCGACGTCGTCCTTCGCCGCGGTCTCCCGCTGCGCCCGCCGGCCGCGCAGCCGGCCGAGCACGTACCCCAGCACCCCGCCGCCGATCGCGGCCTGCAACGCGAACAGACCCGACTCGATCTCGGTGGAGCCGGGGGAGAAGACGTGGTCGAACCACGGCACGTAGTCCGGGTTCGAGGCCTCGATCGCCTCGGTGGCCAGGCTGTCGGTGCCGGCGTAGTCACTGGGTGCCCCGAACAGCAGCGGCAGCGCGAACAGCGCGACCACGCCGAGCACCAGCGCCAGGGTGACCCAGTGCCGGCGGCTCATCGGGTGGCCTCCCCGGTGGCCTGCGGCTCCAGGATGCCCAGGCGTTCCAGCTCGGGGCGGGCGTTGACCGTCAGCACCCGGAACAGCAGCACGCCCAGCAGTCCCTCGGCGATCGCCAGCGGCACCTGGGTGACGGCGAAGACGCCGAGGAACTTCACCGCGGCACCGGCGAACCCGGTGGAGGCGTCGGGGAAGGCCAGCGCCAGCTGCAGCGAGGTGGTCACGTAGGTCGCCAGGTCGGCGATGGCCATGCCGGCGAACACCCCGATCAGCAGGTTGCCGGACACCCGACGGGCCAGCCGGTAGGCCCCGTACCCGGCCCACGGCCCGACGACGGCCATCGAGAAGGCGTTGGCGCCCAGCGTGGTGAGCCCGCCGTGGGCCAGCAGGAGTGCCTGGAACAGCAGCACCACGGTGCCCAGCAGGGCCATCACCGGTGGCCGGAAGAGGATCGCGCCCAGCCCGGTGCCGGTGGGGTGGGAGGAGGACCCGGTGACCGAGGGCAGCTTGATCGCGCTCAGCACGAACGTGAACGCCCCGGCCGCCCCGAGCAGCAGGGTGGACTCGGGGTTGTCCCGGACCTCCTTGACCACCGCGCGGGCACCGTGGACGACGAACGGCGCCGCGGCGATCGTCCAGCCGATCGCGTGGACGGGGGGCAGGAAACCCTCAGCGATGTGCACGGGCCACCTCCTG
>JAOPVM010000032.1 GCA_025966215.1 Klenkia sp. | reverse complement strand
GAGGCCGGCCGGCCCGGCGCCGACGACCACCACCCGCCGACTGTGCCGGGGGGCGGGCACGACGACGGACTCCCGGCCCGCCGACGGACTCACCTGGCAGCCCAGCCAGCGGTTGCCCCCCACCCGGGCGGCGCACTCGGTGTTGCAGCCGGTGCAGGGCCGGACCTCGTCGGCCCGCCCGGTGCGCAGCTTGGCGACCAGGTCGGGGTCGGCGACCTGGCCGCGGACGATCCCGACCACGTCGCAGGAGCCGGCGGCGAGGGCCTGCTCGGCCTGGTCGGCGGTGACGATCCGCCCGACGCCGACGACCGGCAGCTCGCTGCCCTCGGCGCGCAGGGCGGCCCGGACCCGGGCCGCCAGCGGCAGTGCGTAGCCCGGCGGCGTGGCCATCGACGGCTCGACGAGGTGCAGGGACTCCGTGGCCACCCCGACGGTGGTGGAGAGCAGGTCGACCGCGCCGGTGCCGGCCAGCAGCCGGGCGGTGGCGACGGCGTCCTCGATCGTCGTCCCGCCCGGTTCTGCGGCGGCCAGCCGGACGCCGAGCAGCAGGTCCGGTCCCAGCGCGGTCCGGACGGCGTGCACCACCTCCAGCAGCAGCCGGGCCCGGTGCCCGACCGGCCCGCCCCAGCGGTCGGTGCGCCGGTTGGCGGTCGGGGAGAGGAAGGCGCGCAGCAGCGAGGACTGGGAGGCCTGCAGCTCGACGCCGTCCAGCCCACCGGCGCGACAGCGGGCGGCGGCCGCGGCGAACGCGGTGACGACGGCAGCGAGATCGGCCTCGGTGGCCTGCCGCGGGACCTCGCGGAACAGCGGGTCGGCCACCGGGGAGGGGGCCGTCAACGGCACCCGGCTGTGCAGCGAGCTGCCCTGCCCGCCGTTGTGGTTGAGCTGGGCGAGCACCAGCCCGCCGTGCGGGTGCACCGCGGCAGCCAGCTCGGCGTACCAGTCGACGACGCCGGGGGCGGTGCTGTCCACGACCTTCTCGTAGGGCCGGTCGTCGGCGGTGACCGCCTGCTCCTCGGTGATCACCAGCCCGGCGCCGCCCGCCGCCCGGGCCGCGTAGTACGCGGTGTGCGCCGCGGTGGGCCGCCGGTCGAGCGCCTGGTTGGTCAGGTGGGCGCAGAACACGACCCGGTTGGGCAGCGTCCGGCCGCGCAGCTGCAGCGGGGCCAGGAGCTGCGGGTGGGGCACGACCCGGACTCTGCCACCGCTGGCACGGGGGGTGGAGTGCGCCCGGTGTCCGTCGGCGCCACCTCGGCAGCCCTGGACCCGGCCCCGGTGCCGGTCGACACGGTGGCTGCTCGACGATGCGGCGGCGGTCGGCGAGCAGGTCGGGGGCTCCGCGGTCGATGCCGCCCTGGGGGTTGACCGCTGCGCCGCAGGGGCACGACCGGCGGCATGACTGACGACCGGACCCGCAAGGTCGCCGAGCTGCTGAAGGACGAGCGCATCGGCATGTTCACCACCACCTCCCCCGACGGCACCCTGACGAGCCGGCCGATGGCCCTGCAGGAGGTCCAGTTCGACGGCGACCTGTGGTTCTTCGCTGCCCGCAGCTCGCGCAAGGTCACCCACCTGACGGCCAACCCCCAGGTCAACGTGGTGGTCGGCTCGGGCAGCTCGTGGGTCTCGCTGACCGGTCGGGCCGCGGTGGTCACCGATGACGCGAAGAAGAAGGAGCTGTGGAACGCCGGTGTCGCCGCCTGGTTCCCCGACGGCCCGGACGACGACGAGATCGTGCTGCTGAAGGTGGACGGCGACAGCGCCGAGTACTGGGACACCCCGGGCGGCCGCGTCTCGACCCTGCTGAGCTTCGCCAAGGCCACGGTCACCGGCGAGCCCTTCTCCGGCGGCGAGAACGAGCAGGTCGACCTGCCCTGACCCCGGAGAGCGCCCCCTGCCGGGGCCTCACCCGGTGAAGACGGCGGTGAGGGCGCGCGCGACGTCGGTGTGGTCGCGCACCAGCCGGATCCGGCCACGGCCCATCCGGGCGAGGTCGCGGCCCAGCTCGACGTCGTCCTCACCGCTGGTGTCCAGCAGCACGTCCAGGCGGGGCAGCCGGGCGGCGGCGGTGCGCGGGTCGGGGCCGGCGTTGTGCACGCAGTCGCTCAACAGCAGCACCCGCGCGTCGCGCGGCGGCACCCCGGCCAGCAGCCGGCCGGCGGTCTCCAGGGCGAAGGAGACGTTGGTCAGCCCCTGGGTGGGCACCCGCAGCAGCAGGTCCAGCACGCCGAGCGGCTCGACGGGCGCGCCCAGCGGGACGAGCACCGCTGCGTCGGACCAGAAGGCGACGACGGCGAGGGAGTCCCGGCCCAGCTCGCCGGCCAGCGCCCCCACGGTGGCCGCCGCCGTCCGCAGCCGCTCGCCCTTCATCGACCCGGAGACGTCCACGACCAGCACGACCGACCGCTTCGTGCGCACCCGCTCGCGCACCACCACGTCGTCGTCCTCGGGCAGCGGCGTGCCGGCGACGAGCTCCAGCGTGCGCTCGAGGTCCAGCTCGTCGGAGCCCCCGGCCCAGCACTGACTGGTCAGCTCCCCGACCCCGCGGCGGGCCCGACGGTCCCGCGG
>JAOPVM010000459.1 GCA_025966215.1 Klenkia sp. | reverse complement strand
GGCCTGGGCCAGCCGCACCGGGTTGCCCGCGCCGACCGGGTGCCCGGCCACGTCCAGCAGGTCCTTGACCGCCACCGACACCCCGTCCAGCGGACCGGACGAGGTCGGGGCGACCAGCGGCGAGCCGACCACCCGCCAGGTCGCCGGGTCGGCCCGCTCCAGCTCGGCGTCGGCCGCCGTCCGGCTCGAGGAGGGCGGACCGGAGCTGACGTGCGCCACCCGGACCTGCCAGCCGGCCGCACCCCGCTCCCACACCTGGGTCTGCAGGCCGCGGGTGCCGTCCGGGCGCAGGGTCTCGGCGACGGCGGTGGCCAGGTCGACGGTGTGTGCGACCACGTGCAGGGCGGTGACCGTGCGCGCCGGCGCCCCGCCCCGGCCGCGGCGGTAGTCGCTGATCGCGGCGTGCGAGACCAGCACTCCCCCGGCGTCGGCGCGCAGCGTGGTGTCCCCGGGGGCGAACAGCGCATCGAGCTCGGGCAGGTCGTCCGCCCCCAGCGCGGCCTCGTACCGGGCGACCGCGGCCCGCACCTCGTCCGGGACGGTCACGCCGCGGTGAGGACGGCGCCCAGCACCGCGGCGTCCGCGTCGTCCAGGAAGGCCTGCGGGCCGGTGAGGATGAGGTCGGCGAAGCCGCCGTCGTTCTCCATCACGGTGATCGTGTACAGCCGTTCGGTGGCCGAGGAGTTCACGATGTGGTGCACCGAGGTGGCCGGCAGCACGATGACGTCGCCGGGGGCCAGGTCCGCGACGTGCTCGTCGCTGTGTGCCCGCGCGGTGCCGCGCAGCACCACGAAGGTCTCGGTGGACTCCTCGTGGGAGTTGTCCGGCTGGGAGCCGCCGGGCTCCCAGATCTCCAGGACGACGGTCGTGCCCGACCCGTCGGCCGGGCCGGACAGCACGGCCAGCCGGACGGTGCGGTTGTCCCCGATGTAGTGCGGGGTGATGTCGGACAGCGACTTGACGACGGGCGCGATGGTCACGGGGTCTCCTGGGTGTGCAGGCCGGCGAGCAGCTCGGCCGAGGTGGTGGTGAAGCCGAAGCACTGGCGCACGTTGTAGAGCGTCGCCGCGGTGCAGAACTCGGGGGACGTCGTGCCGCAGAGGTCCTCGACCAGGACGACGTCGTAGCCGAGGTTCGCGGCGTCGGTGAGCGTCGCCAGGACGCACTGGTCGACGTTGACGCCGGCGAACAGCAGGGTGTCCACGCGCAGGTTGCGCAGCACCGAGTCCAGCGGGGTGTCCGGGAACCCGCTCATCCGGTACTTGGCCACGTGCAGGTCACCGGGCTCGGGGACCAGCTCGTCGACCAGCCCGGCCGACCAGGACCCCAGCTCCAGCACCCGTGAGCCGCCGGGCAGCGGGTCACCGATGCCGGTCGAGGCGCCGTCGGGGTCGTAGACGTGCCGGACGCCCGGCGGGAGGTTGGCCCGGTCGGGCCGGTTGCCCCAGGTCAGCCAGACGACCGGGACGCCGGCCGCACGCAGCGGGGGCAGCGCGGCGGCCAGCGCGGCGACGGGTGCAGCGGCACCGGAGACGTCGACGCCGATCGAGGCGAGCCAGCCGTCGGGGTGGCAGAAGTCGTTCTGCAGGTCGACCGCGACCAGCGCGGTGCGGGCCAGGTCCAGGGTGAGCCGCTGCGGCAGCGCGGCCACCGAGGCCGGCCGCGGGGTCAGGACGGGGCGGCGCAGGTCGACGGCGTCCCGGGACAGGGTCCAGGCGTTGCGGCTCAGTGGGTCACCATCCCGCCGGCCACGTTGAGCGCGTCACCGGTCAGGTAGTCCGAGTCCGACGACGCCAGGAACAGCGCCACCCGGGCGACGTCCTCGGGCTCCCCGAGGCGGCCCAGCGGCGACCTCGCCGACCAGCGGGCGACGTCCTCGGCGGTGCGGGTGGCGGCGCCCATCTCGGTGAGCACGTACCCCGGGCAGAGGCAGGTGGCGGTGATGCCCAGCGGACCGAGCTCGTCGGCGGTGGCCCGGGTGAGGCCGATGACGGCGGCCTTGGACGCCGCGTAGTGCGCCTGCCCGGCCCCGCCGGCCTTGCCGCCCATCGAGGCGGTGTTGACGATCTTGCCCACCACGTCGCCGGGGCGCGCCGGGGCCCGCTCGGCCACCATCGCGGTCACGGCGACCTGGGTGGTCACCAGCATCGCCCGCACGTTGACCGCGAAGACCTCGTCCCACTCGTGCGGCTGGAGGTCCAGCAGCGAGGCGAAGCGCAGGATGCCGGCGTTGTTGACCAGCACGTCGACCCCGCCCAGGGCGTCGATGGCCGTCGTCGTCGCCGTCCGGGTCGCGGCGACGTCGGCCAGGTCGACCTCCACCGCGTGCCCGCCCACCTCGGCGGCCAGCTTCCCGGCCTCGTCGGCGAGCCGGTCCATGATCGCGACGACAGCACCCTCGGCGGCGAACGCGCGGACCATCGCCGCCCCGATCCCCCGGGCCCCGCCGGTGACCAGGACCCGCTTGCCCGCGAGCCTCACGACCGGGGACCGGGGTCGAAGGCGGCGACCTCGGCGAACGCCTCCCCGAGGTGGGCCAGCATCGCCTCGGTCTTCTGCTTGCCGTGCTCGGCGGTGGCGGTGCTCGCGTCGCCGATCACGCCGTCGGGGCCGAAGTCGTCCGACGTCCAGCCGAAGCTCACCGACCCGCCGAAGCGCACGTGCCGGTACTCGGTGAGCTGCTCGGGCACCCAACGCCGGGCCTTGTCCATGTCCACCAGCTCGGGGCGCAGGTGCAGCATCAGCGAGGTCTCCTCGTGCCCGCCGTGGATGCCCAGGCCCAGCTCGCTCTCCGGACTCTGGCCGCCGTGGTCGGCCGGCAGCGAGGGGTGCATCGTGAAGGTGCGCAGGCCGTGGGCGATCCGCAGGTCGCGGGCGGCGACCTGGAGCAGCGCGGAGTTGCCGCCGTGCCCGTTGAGGAAGGCCAACCGGCGGGCCGGGGTCTTGGTCATCGACGAGCCCAGGTCGTGCAGCACGCTGAGCAGCGTCTGCGCCGAGAGCCAGAACGTGCCGCAGCTCCAGTGGTGCTCGTTGCTCTTGGTGTAGGCCAGCGGCGGGAGCAGCCAGAGGTCCAGCTCCTCGCCGAACTCCGCGACGGCCAGCTCGGCCATGCTCTGCGCGGTGATCAGGTCGGTCGCGACCGGCAGGTGCGGGCCGTGCTGCTCGATGGCACCGGTCGGCAGCACCAGCACCGAGTCCGGGCCGAGCGCGTCGGCGATCGCGGGGGCGGAGAGCTCGGTGAGCAGTCGGGCGGTCACCCGGCGGACGCTAGGGGCGGGTCGTTGCGCGCCGGTGACGGCGGCGTTCCAGGTGTCACCTGGGCGGAACACGGGGCTGCCAGGGTCGCCGCATGCTGACCGTGCGAGGTGCCCTGGCCGTGTGGAGCGGGACCGGGGAGGGCCCGGCCGAGCTCTCCTGCGGGGACGACGGCAGGTTCGGGACGGCGTCCGGTGGCGAGGTGCTCGACGCCACCGGCTGCGTCGTCACCCCCGGCCTGGTCAACGCCCACCACCACCTGCTGCAGACCGCGTTCCGCACGCTGCCGGGCACCCGCGGCGTGCCGATGGCGCAGTGGCTGCCGACGATGGCCGCGGCGTACGCCGCGGTCGGGGTGGACGCCGAGCTGGCGCACGCCGCCGCGTCGGCCGGGCTGGCCGAAGCGCTGCTGTGCGGGGTGACCACGGTGGCCGACCACCACCTGACCTGGCCCGCCCGCACCGACGGCGGGGTGGGCATCGCCTCGGCCACCGCTGCGGCCGCTCGCGGGCTCGGTGCCCGGGTGGCGTTCGTCCGCGGCAGCGCCCGGGAC
>JAOPVM010000457.1 GCA_025966215.1 Klenkia sp. | reverse complement strand
GATGCTCAGCGGGATGGTGGTCGCCGCGGAGGTGCTCGACGTCTCCGGCACCGGGACCAGGTCGCCGCCGGGCAGGCCGGCGAGCAGACCGCCCAGGCCGGCCACCCCGCCGACGACGTCGGTGATGGACATCTGGATGCCGGTGGCCAGGCCGTTCACGCAGGCCGCACCGGCGGAGACGGACTCCACCGGGTCGGGGGGACCTGCCGCGCCGGGCGGCGACGGGAGACCGGCACCCGACGTCGGGACCGCGGGCGAGACCGTCGTCGGCGTCGCCGCGGTGCCGGTGCCGACCCCCGGGATCTGCTCCGTGGCGTCGGTCAGCGGGTCCGCCGACGCCACGGCCGGGGTGCCCAGCACGACGACGGCGGACAGCAGGCCGGTGGTGAGCAGACGCCGTCCGGTGCGGGACGAGGGGTGGGACTGGGGCACGGCAGCGACCTCCGTTGGTCGGGGCGGCGGAGGGCCCGATCGGGCCCCGGCTGACGAGACAACGACAGCTGTGTCCGGGAGTGACGGGTATCTCGGGAACTGGTGACGGATCGGTCCCGGGCGGTCCGGTCGGCTACCGTCGGGGAGGACCGGCGGGGCCGACCGCCGGGCCTGTGGAGGTCCCGTGGAACCCGTGCTGCTCCTGGTCCTGCTGGTGCTGCTCGTCGCCGGCGTCGTCGTCACCGGCACCGTGGTGGGCACCCGCCGCGCCGTCCGCGCCCTGCGGAGCAGCAGCACCGTGCGCCGGGTCGGTGAGCTGGGCGGCTACGCCACCCTCGCCGTCGGCGTCGCCCGGCACCCCGCCCGGGTCGACCGCACCGCCGGGGTGCTGGCCGCCCGGGTGACGGCGGCCTCGGTGACCCTGCAGCGCGAGGTCGCCGTCGCGCGCCGGGCCGGGGCGCACCTGGGCGAGGTCCCCACCGTGCTCCCCCGGCTGGCCGACGAGGGCTTCGCGTTGTCCCGTGCGCTGCGCCGGGTCACCACGACGGCCACCGGCCACTCCACCGAGCTGCACGAGGCCGCCCGCGCCCACCTCGCGGTCGTCGCCGACGTGACCGCTGCCGTCCGGGCCAGCACCGCCCTGCCGGCCGCGCACGGCATCGGCGACGAGGCCGCCCGGGTTGCCGCAGACCTGCAGGCCTACGCCGGCGCGTACCGCGAGCTGGTCCGCCCGGCCGATGCGTGGGGGTCGGCCACCCCGGGCAGATAGCTCGTACCCGACCTCCGTCGCGGGGAGCCCGACCCGGCCACCCCTCGACGGGGAGGCCGCCCCGGTCCTCGTCCGGCCACCGACCAGACCCAGCGCGGACCGGTCACCCCATCCGCGCGGCGGTGTCCTCCAGCAGGACCTGCCGCTCGGCCGGCGGACGGCGCGGGCACGACGTGCAGGTCACCTCGTGCGGCACCCGCCAGAGCAGGCAGCACGACGCCCGCCGGGTGAACAGCTGGCCGCCCGCCTCGACGAACCTCGGGGCGGGCAGGCCGGTGTCCCGGGCGATCGGGGCGGCCAGCGCGGTCACCGCCCCGACGTCCCCGACCGCCCGGCCCAGCGCGAGCAGCTTGTTGGCCAGTGCGTCGGTGGCGATCGCCCGCAGCGGCACCTCCCGTACGCCCCCGGCCGCGGAGACCGCGGTGACCACGTCGGTCAGGGTCTGCCGTAGCCCGGCCACCACGTCGTCGCCCGGTGGCAGGGCCACCGACGTCGCCGCCCACGGCAGATCGCCGACCACGTGCACCGTGGTGTCGGCCAGCCGGGGCGACAGCGGACGTCCGGCCACCAGCCCGGCCAGCACCGGCCCGAGGAGCACCAGCGACGCCGAGTACCACCACAGCGTCGCGAGCACCCGACGGTCCTCGGTGCGGCTGGTCATCGCCCGCTGCTCGAGCAGTTCGGCGGTCCAGTCGGCGTCGGCGAGGGTGACCGCCGGCAACGGCCGGGACGACGGCGGGACCAGCAACCCGAGCACCGCCGCACCGGAGAAGCGGGCCGCGACCTGCGCCTGGGCGTCGTCGGCAGCATCGGTCACCCGGTCAGTCTGCCGCCACCCCGCCCGGCCCCCTAGGGTCGACCCGAGGCAGCGTCGCCTGACCGTGCGGGTGACGCCCGACACGGAGGTGCCCATGAGCGAGACCGAGACCCAGGGCCTGTCCAGCGAGATCCCGGCCAGCGGCGTGTTCGACCCGCCCGCCGGCCTCGCCGGGCAGGCCAACGTCACCCAGGCCGACTACGACCGCGCCACCGAGGACCGGTTGGGCTTCTGGGCCGATGCCGCGCAGCGCCTGGAGTGGTCGAAGCCCTGGGACGAGGTGTTGGACTGGACGAACCCGCCGTTCGCCCAGTGGTTCGTCGGCGGCGAGCTCAACGTGGCGGTCAACTGCGTCGACCGGCACGTGGCCGCGGGCAACGGCGAGAAGGTGGCCTACCACTGGGTCGGCGAGCCCGGGGACACCCGGACGATCACCTACGCCCAGCTCAAGGACGAGGTCTCGAAGACGGCGAACGCGCTGACCGCGCTCGGCGTGCAGCCCGGCGACCGGGTCGCGGTGTACCTGCCGATGATCCCCGAGGCCGTGATCACCATGCTGGCCTGCGCCCGGATCGGCGCCGTCCACATGGTCGTCTTCGGTGGCTTCTCCCCCGACGCCCTGGCCTCCCGCATCGAGGACGCCGGCGCCAAGGTCGTCGTCACCGCCGACGGCGGGTTCCGCCGGGGTGCGCCCTCGGCGCTCAAGCCGGCGGTCGACGAGGCGCTCACCAAGGTCTCCGGCGTCGAGCACGTCCTGGTGGTCAAGCGCACCGAGCAGGACGTCGACTGGACCGACGGGCGCGACCAGTGGTGGCACGACCTGGTCGACAGCCAGTCCACCGAGCACGAGGCGCAGCCCTTCGACGCCGAGCACCCGCTCTACATCATGTACACGTCCGGGACGACGGCGAAGCCCAAGGGCATCCTGCACACCTCCGGCGGCTACCTGACCCAGGTCTCCTGGACCCACTGGGCGACCTTCGACCTGAAGGCCGACACCGATGTCTTCTGGTGCGCCGCGGACGTGGCCTGGGTGACCGGCCACTCCTACATCGTCTACGGCCCGCTCTCCAACGGCGCCACCTCGGTGATGTACGAGGGCACCCCGGAGACCCCGCACCGCGGCCGCTGGTGGGAGATCGTGCAGGAGTACGGCGTCTCGATCCTCTACGCGGCCCCGACCGTCGTCCGCACCTTCATGAAGTGGGGCGCAGACGTGCTCGAGCCCTTCGACCTGTCCACCCTGCGGGTGCTGGGCTCGGTCGGTGAGCCGATCAACCCCGAGGCCTGGCTCTGGTACCGCAAGAACGTCGGCGGCGGGACGGCGACCGTCGTCGACACCTGGTGGCAGACCGAGACCGGTGCGCACATGATCGCCCCGATGCCCGGCGTCACCGCGACGAAACCCGGCTCCGCGCAGGTCGCCGTTCCCGGCATCGCGATCGACGTCGTCGACGAGATGG
>JAOPVM010000454.1 GCA_025966215.1 Klenkia sp. | reverse complement strand
GTCCTGCGGGCGACCACCGTCGGAGGGGCGACCCGAGCCGACCCTGCGGTCGTCCTCGGCTGCTTCCAGGCCACGCTGCTCACGCTGCGCCTCGAGCTGCACCTGGCTGGGCTGCTCGATGGGGGTGAAGAAGCCCTTGACGGCCCGGCGGGCGCCACCGACCTGGTTCATCCGCTTGGGCACGGGCGCACCGGCGTAGGTCAGCTGGCCGTGGCCGTGCTCGTCCACCGGGCCCAGGGGCTGGTGCACCTCGATGAACTCACCGGAGGGCAGGCGCCGGATGACACCGGTCTCGATGCCGTGCTCGAGGACCTCGCGGTCGTGCCGCTGCAGGCCCAGGCAGATGCGGTAGGTGAGCATGTAGGCGACGGGCGGCAGGACCACCACGCCGATGCGGCCGACCCAGGTCATGGCGTTGAGGCTGATGTCGAACTTGTCGGCGATCAGGTCGTTGCCACCGGACATCCAGAGCACGCCGTAGAAGGTCAGGGCCATGACGCCCACCGAGGTGCGCACCGGGACGTCGCGGGGACGCTGGAGCAGGTGGTGGGAGGCGGTGTCCCTGGTCAGCTTGCGCTCGAGCTGCGGGTACAGCGCGAGCACCGTGAACATGGCTCCGGCGACGACGACCGTGGGCCAGAAGAGCGCCGGGATCGTGTAGTCGCCGGGGAGGTTGATGTCCCAGGCCGGGAACAGACGCGTCGACCCGTCCAGGAAGCCGATGTACCAGTCCGGCTGGGAGCCGGCACCCACCTGCGCGGGGTTGTAGGGACCCCACAGCCAGATCGGGTTGATCTGCACCAGGCCGGCGAGTGCGGCGACCAGACCGAAGACGATGAAGAACAGCGCCGTCGCCTTGCCCGCGAACGCCGGGAAGAGACGGTTGCCGACCACGTTGTGCTCCGTGCGGCCCGGGCCGGGGAACTGGGTGTGCTTCTGCTTGATCAGCAGCAGCAGGTGGACCGCGATCAGCGCCAGCACGATCGCCGGGATGATCAGCACGTGCGCGATGTAGAAGCGCCCGATGATCACGTCACCGACGAAGTCGCCGTCGAAGACCGCCCAGTGCGCCCAGGTCCCGATGACCGGGATGGACAGGATGATCGCCGAGATGATCCGGATCCCGGTGCCCGAGAGCAGGTCGTCGGGGAGGGTGTAGCCGGTGACGCCCATGAGCAGGGCCAGCACCAGCAGCACCACGCCGATGCCCCAGTTGGTCTCGCGGGGCTTGCGGAAGGCGCCGGTGAAGAAGATGCGCAGCAGGTGCACCACGATCGACGCCACGAACAGCAGGGCCGCCCAGTGGTGGATCTGGCGGATGAACAGGCCGCCGCGCACGTCGAAGCTCAGGTGCAGCGAGGACTCGTAGGCGCGGGACATCTCCACACCGCGCAGCGGTGCGTAGGAGCCGTCGTAGGCCACCTCGGACAGCGAGGGGTCGTAGAAGAACGTCAGGTAGGTGCCCGAGAGCAGCAGGATGACGAACGAGTAGAGGGCGATCTCCCCGAGCAGGAACGACCAGTGGTCCGGGAAGACCTTGTTCAGCGTGCGACGCAGCGGGCCGGCGACGATGAGGCGCTCGTCGATCTCGGTCGCCGCCTTGCCGATCTTGGTGGCCGGTTGCCCCGGCGTGACCGCAGTCGTTGCCATCAGATCCGCTCTCGGTTCCAGTAGGTGGGTCCCACGGCCTCAATGTAGTCGCTGCGCGCGACGAAGTACCCCTCGTCATCCAGCGTAATCGGCAGTTCCGGCAGCGCCCGGGAGGCCGGACCGAAGACCGGCTTGGCCCCCTGGATCACGTCGAACTGCGACTGGTGGCACGGGCAGAGGATCCGGCTGGTCTCCTGCTCGTACAGCGACACCGGGCACCCGGCGTGCGTGCAGATCTTGGAGAAGGCCACGTAGTCGCCGTAACCGAAGTCGGCCTGGCCCTCACGGGGCTCGAGGACCGCCATCTGCTCGGGGCGCAGCCGGATCAACATGGTCGCCGCGTCGGGGGCCAGGTTGCCGCCCTCGACGGCCGGGAAGACCGTCTCCAGTGATCCGGGCTCCTGGTCACCGGGCCGGATCGGGCTGCCGTCGTCGCGGACCAGGCGGATGCCCTCGGCCCACGGGGTGGTGCCCAGCGGGTTGCCCTTGTTCGGGTTCTTGATGAGGCCACCGAGCGGGGCGATCAGCATGAGGCCGAGCGCGCCCCCGGCGAAGCCGAGGCTGCGGCCGATCATCTTGCGTCGCGGGAAGCCGGTCTTGTCCAGACCACCCATGAGGGTCGCGGCGGTGGTGGTGCGGTCGAACTGCGAGCCGTCGTGCTTGTCCTGCACGGCGGTCTCGTGGGGGAGGAGCTTCTTGACGAACAGCACCATGCCGACGCCGATCGCGACCAGGGCGCCGCCCATGGTCACGCCCAGCAGCGGGGTGTAGAAGACGCTCCAGCCGCTGCTGGAGGAGGCCCACTGCCAGTCGGGCAGGAACCAGCCCGAGCCGAAGTAGACGACGGCGAAGGCCAGTGCGAACAGGCCGGCGACCGCGAAGGCGATCGAGACCTGACGCTCGGCCTGCTTCTCCAGGCCCGAACCCGGAGGCGGCGGCGGGTCGACGTGCAGGACCTCGACGCCGTCGTAACGGGCACCCAGCCTGTTGAGGGCGTCCTGGTCCATCGCGGCCAGCTGAGCCGGGGTGTAGTCGTCGTCCGGCCCACCGTGCAGCGGTCCGGCCTCGTTCTCGGGGGCCGAGCCGGCCCTGTCGCGCGCGCTCACGCCTTCGTCCCCATCCAGAAGATCCCGAACAGCAGGGCGCCGATGCCGACGATCCAGATGACC
>JAOPVM010000030.1 GCA_025966215.1 Klenkia sp. | reverse complement strand
CCAGCGCGGGCGGGGACTGGGTGACCGCGGTGCGCACCGCCCCCACGGCCAGGGGCAGGAACAGCACGGCGTAGGCCACCAGCAGCACCGGGGCGGTCAGGTAGGCACCGGGGGCCACCCGCAGGGTCAGGTAGACCAGCGAGAGCGCGACGACGATGCCCGGCACGGTGTGCGACAACCAGCTCGCGCCCTCCAGCCCGCGGGCCAGCCGGCCCGACGAGCGTCCGGCGAGCACGCCGATGGGCAGCGCCAGGGCCAGGGTCAGCACCGCGCCCCCGGCGGCCAGCAGCACCGAGGACGACGCGGTCGCCCACAGCCGGGCCGGGTCGAAGGTGGCCGAGCTCCCGGTCAGCAGCCAGCGCAGCAGGCTGACCACCGGCACGCCCAGCGCGGCGGCGGCCAGCGCGGTGAACCCGGCGACGACCGTGGCGGCACGGGCCGGGGCCAACCGCACCCGGACCGGACGGCGGTGCGCGCCCGCACCCAGCCGGGCGTAGCGCGCGCGGCCCCGACTGCGCAGCTCCCCGGCCACCACCACGGCCGAGACACCGACCAGCACCAGCGACAGGGTGACCGGTACGAGCCGGCCGAAGCTGTTGTCCAGGGCGACGGCGATCGCCCGGGTCAGCGTGGTCACCCGCAGGATCGACACCGACCCGAAGTCGGCCAGCACGTAGGTGGCCACCAGCAACCCGCCGGCGGCCAGGGCCGGGCGGAGCTGGCGCACGGTGACGGTCAGGAACACCCGCAGTGGACCGCAGCCGGTCGCCCGGGCCACCTCGGCCAGCCCGGGGTCCAGCCCGCGCAGGGCGCTTCCGGCCAGCAGGTGGACGTAGGGGTGACAGCCGAGGGTGAGCACCAGCACCGCCCCGGGGAACGAGGCCACGGCCGGGGTGAGCGACACCCAGGTGTAGGCCGCGACGTAGGACGGCACGGCCAGCGGCAGCCCGGCCAGCACGGCGAACAGCCGCCGGCCCGGGAACTCCCAGGTGTGCAGGGCGTAGGCGGTGAGCAACCCCAGCAGCACCGATCCGGCGGTGACCGACGCGGCCAGCGCCAGGGTGGTGAGCAGCAGCTGCCGGGTGCGCGGCTGCACCAGCACCTCGACCACCTGCCCGGCGTTCAGCCCCGCGACGGTGACGCCCAGGTAGAGCAGGGGCACGGCACTGACCGCCGCGGCCAGCACGGCCGCGGCGGTCAGGGGGGTGGCCCGCAGGGGGCGCCGGCGGGTCGGCTGCGGCGCCCCCGGGGCGTCGATCAGGCGAGCCCCGAGGCCGTGATCAGCTGGAGGGTCGCCGACAGCGAGGCGAGGTCGTCGAGGTCGATGTCGGGGGCGTCGAGGTCCTCCAGCGGGGGCAGCTGGTCGGCGACCGGGACCGACGCGATCATCGGGTACTCGTAGGTCTGCTCGGCGAAGTACTCCTGCGCCTGGGTGCCGAGCAGGAAGTCCACCATCGTCAGGGCGTCCTCGCTGCGGTCCGACGAGCTGACCACCCCGGACCCGGTCACGTTGACCAGCGAACCGGCCGCGCCGTCGCGCAGGTAGAGCATCTCCGAGCTCATGTTCTCCGCGCCGACCTCGGCGGCCTGCTCGAACCAGTAGTAGTGGTTCACCAGGCCCATCGGCACCTCGCCGGCCTCCACGGCGTCCAGGATCGCCCCGTTGCCGTCGAAGACGGGGGAGTCGTTGTCCACCAGGCCCTGCAGGAACTCCTCGGCGGTGGCGTCGTCCTCCAGCACCCGCATCGCCGTGATGAACGCCTGGAAGGAGGCGTTGCCCGGGGCGATCGCGATCTGCCCGGCGTAGGCCGGGTCGGCCAGCGCCGCGGTGTCGGCGGGCAGGTCGGCCTCGGGCACCTGCGCGGGGTCGTAGAGGACCACCCGGGCGCGGCCGGTCAGCGGCACCCAGCGCCGGTCGTCGTCGGCGTACTCCTCGAAGGTCCGGTCGACGGTCCCGGCGGGCAGCTCGGCCAGGCAGTCGGCGTCGGCCAGCGCCCCGAGGGCGCCGGCGTCCTGCAGCAGCACGACGTCGGCCGGGCTGTCCGCGCCCTCCTCGAGCAGCTGGGCGGTGATCGAGGAGGTGGACCCGTAGCGGACCGAGACCTCGATGCCGGTCTCCTCGGCGAACTGCTCCAGCACCGGGGCGACGAGCTCCTCGGTGCGGCCGGAGTAGACGACCAGCGCCTCCTCGTCGACCGTGCCGGCCTCGACCTCGGGGTCGGTCTCGCCGTAGGAGACCGTCCCGGCCTGACAGGTCGACTCCGGCGCGGCGGTCGTGCCGCCCTCGTCGGTCGCCGCACCGCAGCCGGTCACGGTCAGCACCAGGGCACCGGCGGCGAACACCGCTGTCCGTCGGGGGTTCCAGGTCGCGCGCATCGCTCCGCCTCTCAGCAGGCTCCCAGTGAGCCCCGCCAGGTGAAGTTAGCCTTGCCTCACTCGTTGTATCGTGCTGCCTATCCGGCGGGCTGTCACGATGACCCGGTGAGCCAGGACACCACCGCACCGGTCCGCATCGAGCGGGACGGCGACGTCGCCGTCCTCGTGCTGGACGACCCGCCGCTGAACCTCTTCCACGACTCCACGTTCGACGCGCTGGAGACCTGCGTCGACGAGCTCGTCGAGCTCACCGCCCCGGGACGGACCGACCGCGCGCGGGCCGTGCTGGTGCGCGCCGAGGGGAAGATCGTCTCCGGCGGGGTCGACGTGCAGCTGTTCTCCGACATCGCGAACGGCCCGGATCCCGCGGCCGTCGGTGGCTGGCTGTGGAAGCGGCTGCTGCGCACCGTGCAGACGGTGGAGGACCTGCCCGTCCCCACCGTGTTCGCCGCGCACGGGCTCACGCTGACCGCCGCGTTCGAGCTGGCGCTGGCCTGTGACGTGCTGCTGGCCAGCGAGAAGGCCTCCTTCGGGT
Organism: Klenkia sp.; assembly: GCA_025966215.1. GTDB lineage: Bacteria > Actinomycetota > Actinomycetes > Mycobacteriales > Geodermatophilaceae > Klenkia. The sequence continues at coordinate 245 of JAOPVM010000030.1, read as the reverse complement.
TGGTGGAGATCGTCGTGGGGCTGACCCCGTCGATGGGCGGGCCCCAGCGGCTGGCCGAGCGGGCCGGCACCGCCCGGGCCAAGGAGCTGGTGTTCACCGGCGACCGGTACGACGCCGCGACCCTGCACACCTGGGGTGTGGTCAACCGGGTGCTGCCGGTGGAGGGCTTCGCCGAGGCCGCCCGGGAGTTCACCCGGCGGGTGGCGGCCGGCCCGACCCTGGCGCACGCGGCGACCAAGACCCTG
>JAOPVM010000440.1 GCA_025966215.1 Klenkia sp. | reverse complement strand
AGGCCGAGCTGGAGCCGGCCCCCGCATCCACCCCCGCATCCACCCCTGCGCCGCCCGTGCCGACCCGCGCCCGGAAGCCGGCCCGCCCCGCCCCCGTGGACGCCGGTGTGCTGGTGCTGCACCGCGGCGGTCCGCACGCCGGGCGGATACGCCGGGTGCCGACCGACCTGGCCCGGCAGGCCCTGGTCTACGAGCGCGACCTGGCCGTCTACCGCCCCGAGGTGCCGGCCCGGCAGGTGGACACCCCGGAGGGCAGGGCCCAGGTCTGGGTCTGCACCTGAGCTGCGGTGCCCGGACTAGCCTGGACCGCACCCGGCCGGTCCCAGGACCACGGCCGCGGGCGTCCAGCCCCGGCGCCCCCACCCCGTCGTCGACCGCCCGACGGCTGTAGCAGCGCGGGCGCCACCGGGCGCCCCGAGGAGGACCCGTGGACACCTCGGCAGCAGGGCCGACCCGCCGCGTCGTGACGCTGGGCGACGTGCGGCTGGAGGCCGAGTCGATGCAGTCGTTGCTGCACCGGGTGGCCGACCTCGCCGTCGCGACCGTGCCCGGGGTGGCCGAGGCGTCGGTGACGGTCATGGAACGCACCCGCGCGTACACCGTGGCCGGGAGCGGCCTCCTGGCCTACGAGCTGGACGAGGCGCAGTACGGCCTGAACTACGGGCCGTGCCTGTTCGCCGCCACCAGCGGCCAACCGGTGCTGATCCGGGACTTCGCGACCGAGACCCGGTGGCCGGAGTTCAGCCGGCTCGCCGCCCGGCAGGGCGCGGTGAGCACCTGCTCGGTGCCGATCCTCATCGTGCACGAGCTGCAGGCCGGGCTGAACATCTACAGCACCGACCAGCCCCTCGACGAGGAGTCCCGGGACGCCGCACTGGACCTCGCCGGCGTCGTCGCGGTGACCATCAGCAACATGCACGCCCTCGAGCGGGCGAACCGGACGGTCGGGGAGCTGCAGGAGGCCATCGAGTCCCGGGCGGTGATCGAGCAGGCCAAGGGCGTGCTCATGGTCCAGCTGGGGCTCTCCGCCGACGAGGCGTTCAGCCAGCTGTCCTGGCAGTCGCAGAACACCAACCGCAAGCTGCGGGACATCGCGGTGGACGTGGTCGCCGGGGTCCAGCGAGGCGGCTGACCGGTGGGCGGCAGGGACCGGCACACGTGTCGACCCCGTGTCGACCCCGTCACGGTCGGTTCCCCTCGTCCCCTACCGAGAACAGGCCCGTGCTCTCCCTCGACCTCCTCCCGTCCGATCTCTCCTGGCTCGCGCTCGCAGCCCTGCTGGTCGCGTCGTTCGCCGCGGGGTGGGTGGACGCCGTGGTGGGCGGCGGCGGGCTGATCCAGCTGCCGGCGTTGCTGTTGGTCGGCGGGATGACGCCGCTGCAGGCGCTGGGCACGAACAAGCTGGCGTCGGTCTTCGGCACCCTGACCAGCGCGACCACGTACGTGCGGCGTGCCCGCCCGGCGGTGCGGACGGCGCTGCCGATGGCCGCGGGGGCGTTCGTGCTCGCCTTCGCCGGCGCCTCGGTCGCCTCGCGGCTGCCCGCCGAGGTGATCCAGCCGGTGATCGTGCTGGCGCTGGTCGCCGTGACCGTGGTGACCGCAGCGAAGCCGTCCCTGGGCGACCTGGCCCGGAACCGGCGGGCCGCCGGCAGCCACTACCTGCTCGCGATGGTGCTGGCCGTCGGCATCGGCTTCTACGACGGCGTGCTCGGCCCGGGCACCGGCACCTTCCTGGTGATCGGCATGATCGCGCTGCTCGGCTACGACTTCCTGCACGCCAGCGCGACGGCCAAGATCGTCAACGTCGCGACCAACCTCGGTGCGCTGGTCTTCTTCCTGCCCGCGGGCGCGGCGGTCCTCGGGCTGGGTGTGCTGCTCGGCGCGGCCAACGTGGCCGGTGCCCACCTCGGCGCCCGGATGGCCATCGCGAAGGGCAACCGGTTCATCCGCGTGGTCTTCCTCGTCGTCGCCACCGCGCTGATCGTCCGGCTGGGCGTCGACGTCGTCGGCGACCTGATCGGCTGAGGCCACCCCCGAACGGCGGTTGACACTGCTCGGGGCCCGAACGCACGCTGCCGGCGTGACCACCGACCGCGTCCGCGAGCTGCTGTCCACCTACGGGGCATCGGGTGCCTGCGCCGCCGAGCTGCTCTGCGACCGGCACCCCGCCGACGCCGTCGCGTTCACCGTCGTGGAGGCCGACCTCTCCCGGCGCGACCTGACCTACGGCGAGCTCCGTCGCGAGTCCACCCGCTTCGCGGCCGCGCTGGCCGGTCTGGGGGTGGAGCCCGGCGACGCGGTGGCGGTGCTGATGGGCAAGTCCGCGGAGCTCGTCGTCGCGCTGGTGGGCATCTGGCGGCGGGGCGCGGTCCACGTGCCGCTGTTCACCGCCTTCGCCACCCCGGCGGTCACCATGCGGGTGGAGGCCAGCCGGGCTGCCGTCGTCGTCACCGACGCCGACCAGGCCGGCAAGCTCGAGGCGGGGGACGGCACGCGCACCGTCGTCGTCGTGGGCGGGGCGCCCGGGGACGGGCAGCTGTCCTTCGGGGACCTGATCGCCGCGCACGAGCCCGACGACCCGGCCGGCGCCCCGGTCGCGGTGGGCCCGGACGGGCTGCTCGTGCTGCTGTTCACCTCGGGCACGACCGGGACGCCCAAGGGCGTGGAGGTGCCGCTGCGGGCGCTGGCCTCCTTCCACGAGTACCTCGAGCTGGGTCTGGACGTCGTCCCCGAGGACGTCTTCTGGAACGCCGCGGACCCCGGCTGGGCCTACGGCCTCTACTACGCCGTGCTCGGTCCGCTGGCTGCCGGGCGGCGCAGCCTGCTGCTGCACGCGCCCTTCTCCGCCCCGCTGACCTGGGAGGTGATCAGCGGCTTCGGGGTCAGCAACTTCGCCGCCGCCCCGACGGTGTACCGCTCGCTGCGCGCGGCGACCACGCCGGTGCCGGCCGGCCTCCGGCTGCGGCGGGCCTCCTCGGCCGGTGAGCCGCTGACCCCGGAGGTGATCGGCTGGGCCGAGGAGAACCTGGGCGTGCCGGTGCGGGACCACTACGGGCAGACCGAGCACGGGATGATGATCGTCAACGGCTGGGCGGACGACGTCCGGGAGCCGGTGCGGGCGGGGTCGATGGGCCGCCCGCTGCCCGGCTGGTCGGCCGCGGTGCTCGCCGAGGACTCCGCCGAGGTGCTCCCTCCCGGCCAGGTCGGCCGGGTGGCCATCGACGTCGCGGCCAGCCCGGTGATGTGGTTCGCCGGCTATGCCGGTGCCCCGGAGAAGACCGCGGAGCGCTTCACCGAGGACCGTGCCTGGTACCTCACCGGTGACGCGGGCAGCGCCGACGCCGACGGGCACTTCTACTTCTCCTCCCGCGACGACGACGTGATCATCATGGCCGGCTACCGGATCGGGCCGTTCGACGTGGAGAGCGTGCTGATCACCCACCCGCGGGTGATGGAGACCGCCGTCATCGGGGTGCCCGACCTGCTGCGTGGGGAGGTGCTGGAGGCCTTCGTCGTCCTGCGCGCCGGCGACCGGGGGGACGACGCGCTGGCCACCGAGCTCCAGCAGCTGGTCAAGACCGGCTTCGCCGCACACGCCCACCCGCGCACCGTGCACTTCGTCCAGGAGCTGCCCAAGACCTCCAGCGGCAAGATCCAGCGCTTCGTGCTGCGCCAGCGCCGCCGCGCGGAGGTCGGCGCCGACTGACCTCGCGGTGGGGAGGGGGTCAGGGGCGCAGTGCCCGGGCCACCCCGGCGAACAGCGTGCGCCGGCCGGACGGCGGGAGGGCGGTCGCGACCCGGGCCATGCTCGCCGCGACCGCCGCGGGGGAGGACCCGACGTCCAGGTAGGCCGCCCACGCGCGCGGGGGCAGGGTGAAGAAGGCCCGGAAGAACGCGTCGGTCTGCGCCTCGTCGAGGCCGATCAGCACGTCCCGGCCCAGCCCGAGCAGTGCCAGGGTGGCCCGACGGCGTCGCGACCGGACCAGCGCCCGCAGCTCGGTCGCGCTCGCCCCGCGCAGCACGGCGTCTGCGACCACCGGACCCAGGCGCAGCGACGTCGCCACGCTGTAGCCGGTCGCCGGGTGCACCAGCCCCGCGGCGGCCCCCACCGGCGCGGCGCCCGTGCGGGCGGCGGGGGCGTCCAACGGGATGCTCACCCTCTCCGGGTCGCCGACCGTGCGCAGGCCGTGCGCGGCCAGGTGGGCGTGCAGCCGGTCACGCAGCTGGGGCAGCGGCACCGGGGGGCGGGCAGCCAGCGAGGTGGCCTCCAGCAGCGTGCTGCCGTCGTCGAGCCCCATGCCGTAGAGGAAGGCGGGTGGCTGCGGGTCGGCCCGGTCGCGCAGCGCGGCCCAGTCCATGAGCAGGGCGCTGCCGGCCGGGACGACGTCCTCGACCGGGCCGGTGACCCGCACGCCCCAGGCCCGCTGCTGGGCGGTGCCGGGTCCGCTGCCCCGGGCGTCGACCACGACCGTGCCGGACAGCTCGGTGCCGTCGGCGAGCACGGCGGTCCGGTCCCGGACCTCGACGACGGACCCGGTGCGGGTGTCGCCGCCGCCGTGCCGCACCTGGTCCAGGAACGCGCCGTGCACCGCGGCGTTGTCCAGCCGGGCGTAGGGCCGGCCCAGGTCGCGGTCGCCGTCGCCGGTGCGCACCAGGGTCGTCGGGTAGACCGTCCCGGCGACGGTCAGCTCGTCGGCCCACAGCCCGTAGGTGTGCATCCACGGCCGCAGGGCCGGGGCGAGGACGACCGTCGACAGCCCACGGGCCGCGCAGGCCGCGGCGACCGAGAGCCCGGCCGGCCCGGCCCCGGCGACGACGACGTCCCAGCGCTGTGGCTGGGCAGGGTCGGTCATGGCCCGACCCAACCAGGTCAGCGCACGGGCGGCCCGTTCAGAGCCACCCACGCAGCAGCAGCGCGGGCTCGGCGTGTCTCTCTCCGGCTGCGCGCCGGAGGTCGGTCGGGCCCCCGGTCCAGCAGGTCGGCCGCGAGGCCCGCGGCGGCGTGGAACACCCGCAGCCGGTCCTCCGGGGCGACGTCCCCCACGCTGGGGAGCTGGTCCCCGGCGCCGTGGTCATCGGGTGGAGCCCCGTCGCAGGACCCTCGACGTACAACGTAAGCGTCTGGTTGACTCCTCTGGTGCGACCTGATGACGACGGGTTGCGCTCCTCGGCGCCGTCCCCTGCCGTGGGCGCCGACCCCGTCGTCCCCGCGCAGTCACCTGCCGGTGGGGCGCACCGGGACGACGTGCGGGCCCCCGGGCGGGGCCCCTCCTCGGCGTCGGTGCACGCGCAGGCCGACGCGGTCGCCGCGGCGACACAGGCGGCGGACCCCGCGTCCCCGGTGCCGAGCTCGGCCCTGCCGGCGATCCTCGGCGACGTGCCGGTCGCGGTGCTGCTCATCGACCAGCGGACCGGCGAGGTCACCTTCGCCAACGGCGCGGCCATGGACCTGGCCGGCAAGGTCTCGTTGCCGGTGGCGGCCGACAGCTGGGGTGCCGCCGCCGGGCTCACCGACCTCGACGGTCGTCCGCTGGCCGGCACCGAGGCCCCGCTGTCCAGGGTCGCCGCCGGTGAGCCGCTGGCCGGGGAACCGGTCCGGCTGTCCCCCCGGCGCAGCGACGACCGTGAGCGGGCCGACGCCCACGACGGCCGGGACGACCGGCTGCTGTGGGTCACCGGCTTCCCGATGAGCACCCCGGTGGCATCCGCGGCCGACCGACCGCCGCTGTCCCTGGTGGTGTTCCTGCCGGTCGCCGACCCCGAGGCCTCCGACGGCGAGGCGGTGCTGCAGCGGCTGCGCGAGGGCGCGGTGCTGGCCACCGACGTCTCCTTCGCCATCAGCGACCCCCGCCAGCCCGACAGCCCGCTCGTGTGGGTCAACCCCTCCTTCACCCGGGTCACCGGGTGGTCCTTCGAGGAGGCGGTGGGGCGCAACTGCCGGTTCCTGCAGGGTCCCGCCACCGACCCGGCGGCCCTCGCCGAGCTCCGGTCCGGGCTGGCCGAGTGCCGTCCGGTGACCGTCACGCTGCTCAACCACCGCAAGGACGGCTCGGCGATCTGGACCCAGCTCTCGGTGAGCCCCGTGCTCGACGGTGCCGGGGAGCTGGTGAGCTTCGTCGGCGTGCAGTCCGACGTCTCCCAGCGGGTGGTCGCCGACGCCGAGCAGGCCCGGGCCCTGCGCGCCGAGACGGTCGCCCGCGAGGCCGCCGAGCAGGCCCAGCAGCGGCTGCTGCTGATGGCCGAGGGCACCGGTCAGCTGTCGGCGACCCTGGACACCGGCGAGCTGCTCGACCGGCTCACCGGGATCTGCGTGCCGGGGCTGGGTGACTGGGCGTTCGCGGTCGGGCTGGACGAACACGGTCAGGTCGACCGGGCGGCCGCCGCACACCGGGACGGGGACCGGGCGGAGCTCACCGACCTCCGCGGGTTGATCACCGGCCGCACCCCGCTGCCCGGCTCGCCGGCCGCGGTCGCGATCGCCGACGGCGCGGTGGGGCTGATCGCCGACCTCACCCCGGACGCGCTGCCCGACCCCTTCCGCAACGAGACCGGCCGCCGGCTCGTCGCCGGCCTCGGCATGGGCGCCCTGCTCACCGTCCCGATGACCGCGCGGGGCCGCACCCTCGGGGTGCTCAGCCTGGTGCGCACCGGGTCGCCGTTCGCCCCCGACGACGTCGAGGTGGCCACCGACCTGGGCCGACGCGCCGCCATGGCGATGGACAACGCCCGGCTGTACCAGCAGGAGCAGTCGGTGGCCGAGACGTTGCAGCGGTCGCTGCTGCCCCAGTTGCCCGACGTCCCCGGGGTGACCGCGGCGGCGCAGTACGAGTCGGCCGCCGCGGGCGCGGCGGTCGGTGGCGACTTCTACGACCTCATCGCGCTGCCGGACGGCGCGGTCGGCATCGCGATCGGCGACGTCGCCGGGCACGACATCGACGCCGCGGCCGAGATGGGTCAGCTGCGCGGGCTGCTCCGGGCCTGCGCGTACGAGGGCGGCAGCACCGAGCCCGGCCGGGTGCTGGACCGGCTGGTGCTGGGACTCGGGCTGCGCACGCTGGCCACCGTCACCTACGCCTGCGCCTGCCGGGACGACGACGGCACCTGGACGCTGCACGTGGCCACCGCCGGGCACCCGCCGCTGCTGGTGCACGGCCCGGACGGCGCCGTCCGGCAGCTGGACGAGGTGCGCGGGCTGATGATCGGCGTGGAGGCCCGCGCGTCCCGGGCCTCGGTGGCCCACCACCTGCCCGCCGGGAGCACCGTGCTCGCCTACACCGACGGACTGGTCGAGCACCGCGGGCCGGACCTGGACGTGGGCACCGCGCAGCTGGTCGCCGCGCTGGCCGCCGTCGGGCCGGTCTCCGGACCGCAGGAGCTCTGCTCGACGGCCATGCGCCAGGTGGACACCCGCCTCGACGACACTGCCTGCATCGGCGTCACCCTGCACTGAGGGCCCGCGCCTGCTCAGTGCAGGTGGGTGCGCTCGCCGCCGTGGTCGAAGATCGCGAGGATCTCGGCCGGGCCGTCCTCGGCGCCGAACGCGTGCGGGGTCATCGTGGAGAACGAGGCGGCCTCACCGGCCTGGACCCGGATGGTCCGCTCACCCAGGATGAGCACGATCGTGCCCGACAGCACGGTGAACCAGTCCCGGCCGGGGTGCACCGGGAGCTCGCCGGCGCCGCGCGTCGGGGCCGGCCGGGTGAGCCGCAGCTTGGCCACGGTCATGCCCTGCGGACCTCTGTCGCCGTGGAGCTGCCAGCTGGTGACGCCCTGCTCCTCGTCGTGCTGCGGGCGGATGACCACGTCGTCGTCGGAGTCGGAGGCGACCAGCTGGTCCAGCGTGGTGTCCAGCGCCCGGGCGATGCCGCTGAGCTGGTCCAGGCTGATCCGGCGGGCGCCGGTCTCGATCCGGCTCAGCGTCGAGGCGCTCTGGTGGCACCGGCTGCCCAGGTCCTCCAGCGACCAGCCGCGGGCCACCCGCAGGCCGCGGATGCGCTGTCGGACGAGGGAGTCGACGTCGCCGTCGTGCGTCATGCGCAACAGGGTAGGACTGGAGGGCAAGAACCGTCCTAGGGTCGGCCCCATGACCTCCCCCGCGCACGCCCACGGGCCGGCCCAGGGCGGCCTCGCCGAGCTGCTGGACCTGGACGCCGAGGTGCTGGGCGACCACCTGGACGACGTCCTCGGCCGGGTGGCCGCCGCGGTCGGTGACCGGCCGGTGCGGACCGTGCTCGACCTGGGGGCCGGGACCGGCACCGGCACGTTCGCGCTGCTGGAGCGCTTCCCCGACGCCCGGGTGGTCGCGCTGGACGTGGACCCCGCGATGCTCGACCACCTCGCGGCGCGCGCCGGGGAGCGGGGCGTGGGCGGCCGGGTCCGCGGGGTGCAGGCCGACCTGGACGGGGACTGGCCCGACGTCGGGGACGTGGACCTGGTCTGGGCGGCGTCGTCCCTGCACCACGTGGCCGACCCGGACCGGGCGCTGGGCCGGATGCGCGACGCGCTCGCACCCGGCGGGCTGCTGGCGCTGACCGAGATGGACTCCTTCCCCCGGTTCCTGCCCGACGACGTCGGGGTCGGCGAGCCCGGGCTCGAGGCGCGCTGCCACGCCGCGGC
>JAOPVM010000435.1 GCA_025966215.1 Klenkia sp. | reverse complement strand
GCCCGCCGGGCCGCCCGAGGTCCGGGCGGTGGGGACGGCGCTGAACCGGCTGGCCGGCCGGATCGACGAGCTGCTCACCGCCGAGCGGGAGACCGCGGCCGACCTCGCGCACCGGCTGCGCACCCCGATGACCGCGCTGCGGCTGGACGCCGACGGGCTGCCCCCCGGCCCGGCCCGCGACCGGCTGGTGGACGACGTCGACGCCCTGGACCGGACCGTGGACGCGGTGATCGCCGAGGCCCGCCGGTCCCAGCGGGAGGGGCTGGGCACCGGCTGCGACGCGGTGGCCGTGGTGGCCGACCGGATCGCCTTCTGGACCCCGCTGGCCGAGGACGAGGACCGGTCGGTCACCGTCGCCCTCCCCGCGGGCCCGTTGCCGGTCCGGCTGGCCGCCGACGACCTGGCCGCCGCGGTGGACGCCCTGCTGGGCAACGTGGTGACGCACACCCCGGTGGGGACGGCGTTCTCGGTGCGGGTCGGACCGCGTGCCGGCGGCGGGGCCGTGGTCACCGTCGCCGACGAGGGGCCGGGGCTGTCCCCCGAGGTGCTGGACCGGGGCGTCTCCGGGGCCGGCTCCAGCGGGCTCGGCCTGGACATCGCCCGCCGCACCGCCGAGACCTCCGGTGGGAGGCTGCGCCTGGTCCCCGGCCCCGGGACGGCCGTCGAGCTCGACCTGGGCGCACCCGCCGGCTGAGGCCCGCGCTCCCGGTGCACCCGACCGTCTCCCCGCCGCCACCACTCGTTCCACCGGTGGTGGGACCCTTGATCACGTGCAACGGACCCAGCAGCGCCTCGGCACCCTCCTCGACCTCGACGCGCTGACCGGGCGGACGTTCGACGGCGTGCTGTTCGACATGGACGGCACCCTGATCGACACCATGCCCGGCGCCGTCGAGGCCTGGCACACCTGGGCCGCGGAGTTCGGCGTCGACCCGGCCGCGCTGGCCGCCGTCGGGGGCCGCCCGGCCGCCCTGATCGTCGGCTCGCTGCTGCCCGCCGAGCAGGTGCCCGCCGGGATGCGCCGCATCCACGAGCTGGAGACCGCCCAGGCCGCCGCCGGCATCGACGTGCTGCCCGGGGTGACCGAGGCGTTCACCGCGCTGCCGGCCAACCGGGTCGCCATCGTCACCTCCTGCACCGGTCCGTTGCTGGCCGCCCGGCTCGTCGGGTCGGGTCTGCGGCGGCCGCGCGAGGTGGTCTGCGTCGACGACGTGGCCAACGGCAAGCCCGCGCCCGACCCGTTCCTGCTGGGTGCCCACCGGATCGGGGTCGACCCGCAGCGCTGCCTGGTCGTGGAGGACGCCCCCGCCGGGCTGGCCGCCGGCCGGGCCGCGGGGTGCGCGACGTTGGCCGTCGGCGACACCCACGACCACAGCGAGCTCGAAGCCGACGGCTACGCCCCCGACCTGTCCCACGTGCAGTTCCTCAGCGGCCCCGCGGGCATCCGGGTCGCGCTGCGCTGAGAGCTCAGTCCTCGGTCAGCCGCAGCCGGTCGAGCAGACCGGTCACCTCGAGCGGGCCGGTCACCGTGCGCTGGGTGGCCCGGACGCGCAGCTCCTTGCCGGCGGCGTCGGCGGCCTTGGACACCTCGACCAGCGCGGTGATCCCGGCCGAGCCGAAGAAGCCCACGCCCTCCAGGTCGACCAGCAGGCGCCGCGGGGCGTCCTGCAGCGCGGCCAGCAGCTGGCGGGGCAGCCGTGGGTTGCTGTAGTTGTCCAGCACCCCGGTGACCCGCACGACCAGCTGACCGTCCGCGTCCGGGGTGCCCACGTCGGCTCCGAAGGGACGGCGGCCCTCGTCGGCGGGGTCGGTCGTCGTGGTGCTGATGGGGTCCTCGTCTCCACGCGCGGCACGGTCCCGGTCGAGCCTGCCACCGGCAGGCCCTGGTCGCACCCGGGTCATCCCCGAGGACGACGACGCCAGGCCCCCGGCTGCCTGGGGTCGAACAGGCGAGGCAGGTGGGAGGGGACCGGCAACCGGTGCTGGAGCGCGCCTCGTGCCCTGGACCGCCCTGCGGCCCACCGACGCGGCCCCGCTGCGCTCGCCGGTGGCCGCCATCGCCGGCTGATCTCGACGGTCAGTGCTCGCCACCTGACGCACAGCGACGAATGCGCAGCTCAGCGCCCCGCGCGGACAGCGCGGGGCGCTGATCCGTGGTGCAGTCGTGGGCGGACCGCCGGGTCCGGAGGACGGGAGGGGCAGGTCATGGCAGCCACCGAGGACGGGTTCGACCCCGACGCCGAGGTCTACGGCCGGCACGCCGACACCGGGGACACCCCGGTCGTGGTCGTCGCCGACCTGCTGCCCGACGCCGTCCCGGTCACCGTCGGCCCCCGGCGCCCGGCCGTGGTCCGCCGGGTCGCCCCGGTCGCCATCGCCCTGGGCGCCGGGGTCCTCGCCGCCGGCGGGCTGGCCGTGCTCGCGGTCGCCGCCCCCTCCGACCCGGGAGCCACCGACCCCGGCCAGGCCGGGCAGGCCGAGTTCCTGGCCACCCCGGGGCCGCTGACCAGCGCGGGACGGACCACGACGGACGCCCCGGTCGCCACCGTCACCAGCGCCCTCACCCCGCCGGCGTCCGCGGTGCCCCCGGTACCCGTCGAGCCCGGGGACGTCGACTCCGGGACCACCACCGCGGCCGTGCCCGCACCCGGGTCCGCGTCCGAGCCCGAGACCGAGACCGAGACCGAGACCAGCCCGCTGCCGTCGGTCGAGGTGCAGGCGGAGGCCCCGGTCACCGACGCGCCGGCGACCGGGGATCCCGAGGTCCAGCCGGCCCCCACCGGGCAGGCCCGGACCGGGACGCCTGCGGCGCAGGCCCCGGTCGTGCCCACCACGACCGCGCCGACCACCACCACCACCACCGAGCCCACCGAGCCCACCGAGCCCACCGAGCCCACCACGGCACTGACGGCACCGACGACGACCCCGGCGCCCACCACGGCACCCCCGACGTCGGACCCCAGCGCGACCGCTGCGACCACGGACCCGACCACCGGCCGGCCGGGCACCGAGCAGCCGGCCTCCGAGCAGCCGGCCTCCGAGGCCCCCACCACGACCGAGCCGGCCCCGAGCTCCACCGACGAGCCCACCGAGGCCAGCCCCTCGCCGCCGGCGACGCCCGCCCCCAGCTGACGCCGACCGCCGCCGGCGGGGATGCTGGAGGACGTGTCACCTGACCCCCGCCGCACCTCCCTGACCTCGGCCCTCGCCGCCGCCGCCCTGACCGCGGCAGCCGCCGTCCCCGCCGCGCTCATCGGCCGCGCCGCCTGGGGCGTCCCGACGCAGATCGGCGCGCGACGCCGCCGGCTCCGCCCGCTGGTCGCCGGGTCGCCGCAGTTCTCCCAGGGGAGGTTCCGCAACACGGTGCCCACCCCGACGATGGAGCCGGGCTCCCGCGGTGCGCTCCTCGCGCAGCTGCGCGAGGGCCGCAGCGCCGGCGTCCCCAGCCGGCCGGTGCCGCTGGTGCACCCCGAGGTGCCCACCCAGGCCGCCGCCCTCGCCGTCACCTGGTACGGCCACGCCAGCGCCCTGCTCGAGGTCGACGGCCACCGGGTGCTGGTCGACCCGGTGTGGGGCGAGCGGGTCTCCCCCTCGGCCACCCTCGGCCCGCGCCGGCTGCACCCGGTGCCCGGCCCGCTCGAGGAGGTCCCGCAGGTCGACGCGGTGCTGATCAGCCACGACCACTACGACCACCTCGACCTGCCCACGGTCCGCCGGCTCGTGACGGAGCAGTCCGCCCCGTTCGTCGTCCCGCTGGGCATCGGGGAGCACCTGCGCGGCTGGGGCGTCCCCGCCGAGCGCGTGATCGAGCTGGACTGGGACGGTGCGCACACCGTCGGACCGCTCACCCTCACCTGCGTGGAGGCCCGGCACTTCTCCGGCCGCGGTCTGTCCCGCGACGACACGCTCTGGTCGTCCTGGGTGGTCCGCGGGCCGCGGCACCGGGTCTTCTTCGGCGGGGACACCGGCTACCACCCGGCGTTCGCCGCGATCGGCGCCCAGCACGGGCCCTTCGACCTGACCCTGCTGCCGATCGGCGCCTACAGCCCGGCGTGGGCGGCCATCCACATGGACCCCGAGGAGGCCGTCCGCGCGCACGGCGACCTGGGCGGGCGGGTGTTCCTGCCCATCCACTGGGCCACCTTCAACCTGGCCTTCCACGGCTGGGCCGAGCCGGTCGACCGACTGCTCGAGGCGGCCGCCCGGGTCGACGTCCCGGTCGTCGTCCCCCGGCCCGGGGAGCGGCTGGACCTCAGCGACGCCACCCCCGTCACCCCCGACTGGTGGACGGCGGTCCGCTGAGCCCGGCGAGCACCCCCGGCAGGGCCCGCAGGTCGGACACGGTCCGCTCCGGCTGCGGGCCGGCCGGGTCGACCCGGTGTCCGGGGCGGGCCACCCGCACCACGGCCAGCCCGGCCTCCAGGGCCCCCCGGGTGTCCCGCGCGGACGCCGGCACGTGCAGGTCCACCCCGGCGGCCACCGCACCCCGGTAGAGCTGCGGGTGGGGCTTGTAGGCCCGCACCCGCTCACTGCTGACCAGTTCCGCCGGGTCGATCAGCTCGGCCGCCCGGGTGCGGGCGAACAGCGCGTCGTCCACGTTGCTCAGCACACCCACCCGGTGCTCCCGGGCCAGCACCGGCAGCACCTCGGCCACGTCGGGCCACAACGGCCAGTCCGGCAGGGTGGCCAGCAGGGCGTCGGTGGCTGCCGCCGGGTCGTCGGACCATCCCCGGGCGGCCCAGGTGGCGGCCAGCGACCGGCGGCAGTGCTCGGCGAAGGGCACCCACCCGACGACGTCCCGCTGGGAGGCCTTGTTGCGGGCGTCCCAGTCGTCGTAGACGCTGCCGCCGTCCGCCGGGTGGCCTGCGTCGGCGGTGATCGCAGCGAGCGCGGCGGCCGCCCCGGTGCGGCTGTCGACGAGCGCGCTGAACAGGTCGAAGGTCACGAACACGCCATGCAGGGTTGCACGGCCTCGGCGCCGGGCACTCCTCCCCGACGACCGGAGCCGCCCGAGGCGCCGGTACACCCACCGAGACGAGTCCCACGATGGCCGACGACAACCGGGGCGCCACCCCGCACGACCCCACCACCGACCAGCTCGCCGACGGTTCCGGCCGGCACGGCGCACACCCCGTCGCCGGCACCGACCACCCGGTCGACCGCGATCACGACGGCCGCGACGACCGCACCGGGGCCGCGATCCCCACGACCGCCAAGGAGATGGCCGCTGTGCAGCGGGCCCGCTACGGCGGCCTGCACATGGGGACGGCGTTCTTCGGCTGGCTGTCGGCGACCGGCGTCGCGGTGATCCTGCTGGCGATCCTGTCCGCGGCGGGCCTGGCCTTCGGCCTGAACGCCACCATCGACGACGCCGAGAGCGCCGCGGACCAGGCGGCCACCGGCATCGGCCTGGGTGCGGCGATCGCGCTGCTGGTCGTGCTGTTCCTCGCCTACCTGGCCGGCGGCTACGTCGCCGGGCGGATGGCCCGCTTCAACGGGGCCAAGCAGGGCCTGGGCGTCTGGCTGTGGGGCGTCATCATCACCGTGCTCGCCGCCGTCGCCGGGCTGGTCCTGGGCTCGCAGTACAACGTGTTCGACCAGCTCAACCTGCCGGCGCTGCCGGTGGAGTCCGGCACCGCCACGACCGCAGGGCTCATCGCCCTCGGGGCGGTGCTCGTGGTGACGCTGCTCGGCGCCCTGCTCGGCGGCCGCATCGGCTCCGCCTACCACCGTCGGGTGGACAAGGTCGCGTTCGAGAACGCCTGAGGGGAGGCTGGGAGCGCAGGGATCCTGCGCTCCCACCCTGCCTCAGCGCAGGAGCTTGGACATCCGGCGGTCGGCCAGGGGCTTGCCGCCGGTCTGGCAGGTCGGGCAGTACTGCAGCGAGGTGTCGGCGAAGGACACCTCACGCACGGTGTCCCCACAGACCGGGCAGGGCAGGCCGGTGCGGGCGTGCACCTGCATCGTGGCCCGCTTCTCGCCCTTGAGCGTGGCGGCCTTCTGCCCCACCTGCCGCTCGAGCGCCTCGGTGAGCGTGGTCCGCATCGCGTCGTAGAGCCGCAGCACCTCGTCGTCGGTCAGCTTGTCCGCGCCCTTGAACGGCGACAGCTTGGCGATGTGCAGGACCTCGTCGGAGTAGGCGTTCCCGATGCCGGAGATCAGCGTCTGGTCGGTGAGGGCGCCCTTGAGCTGGCCCTTCCGGCCGGCCATCAACGCCGCGAACGCCTCGGCGTCCACCGCCAGCGCGTCGGGCCCCAACCGGGCGATGCCGGGCACCTCGGCGGCGGGTGACCGGACGACGTAGACCGCCAACCCCTTGCGGGTGCCCTGCTCGGTCAGGTCGAAGCCGGCACCGTCGTCCAGGTGCAGCCGGAGAGCCAGCGGGCCCTTGCCCGGCCTGGGCGGGGCCTCGGGCAGCTGGGCCCGCCAGTGCAACCAGCCCGCCCGGGCCAGGTGCACCACCAGGTGGATGCCCGAGACGTCGAGGTCGAGGAACTTCCCCGACCGGGACGCGCCGGTCACCTCCAGCCCGGCGAGCGCAGCCAGCGGCGGGTCGAACGTCTTGAGCGTCTGGATCCCCGCGAGGTCCACCCGCGTGACGACCCTGCCGACGGCGTTCTCCCGCAGGAACGCAGCCAGCGCCTCCACCTCGGGCAACTCGGGCACGCCCCCATCGTCGTCCCCCGACCGACACCCCGTCCACCGCACGACCCCCCACCCGGGTGACGACGGGATCAGCGGGAGGCGGTGATCTCGGCGAGGTCGTCGAGGACCGGGTCCGCGCCCGACGGGCCCAGGCCGAGGAACCAGCGGCTGTCGTCGATCTCGTGGTCGCCGCCGGCCTGGACCGGGGGCAACCACGTCCACAGCCCACCCGAGGTGATCGCGGCCGACTCCGTGGCACCGGCGTCGGAGGTCACCGTGTCCAGCGACTCCGGGGTGCCGACCACCTCGGTGGTGCCCAGCGCGTGGGTCACCGACCGCACCTCCTCCGAGGTGTCGGCAGCTGCCGGTGCGGGGGCGGGGTCCGCGCCACAGGCGGTGAGCACGAGACCGCCGACGGCCACCACCACCGCGGTACGGAGTCCGATCGGCCAGGTCGCTGGGCGCGTCGTGGAGTCGGGTGCGCCTGACCTCATCACACGGTCAGTCGGGTCTCGTCGAGCTGCACCGTGGCGCCCGGTGCCTGCCGGGCCGACTCGGCCACCGCGTGCGCGACCGCCTCGGTCGCTGCGGCGTCGAACACGCTCGGGATGATGTAGTTGGCGTTGAGCTGGTCGTCCCGCAGCACGGCGGCGAGCGCGTCGGCCGCGGCCAGCAGCATGCCGGGCCGGATCTCGGTGGCCTTGGGGTCCAGCAGCCCCCGGAAGTCGGCCGGGAAGGCCAGCACGTTGTTGATCTGTT
>JAOPVM010000245.1 GCA_025966215.1 Klenkia sp. | reverse complement strand
AACTGCCCGACACCGCCCAGGCCGAGGCCGCCCTGGCCGCGGCCGGCTTCGTGGTCAGCATGGAGCTGTTCCCCAGCGCGGTCACCGACAACGCCGACGTCGTCCTGCCTGTCGCCGCCGCGCCGGAGAAGGCCGGCAGCTACCTGGACTGGGAGGGCCGGGTGCGGCCCTTCGACGCCACGCTGCACGGCACCGGCGCGCTCACCGACGCCCGGGTGCTGTCCGGGCTGGCCGACGCGATGGGTCGGCGGCTGGGGCTGTCCGGGGTGGACGACGCCCGCCGCGAGCTGGTCGCCCTCGGGGGCGCCGGACGCACCCGCGAGGTGCGCGGGTTGGACGTCGCCCCCGCCGGCAGCCCCCGCCTCGGTGCCGACGACGTGGTGCTGGCCTCCTGGCGGCAGCTCATCGACGACGGGACGCTCCAGCGCGACGAGCCGGCGATGGCCGGGACCGCCCGCCCGCCGGTCGCCCGACTGGGCAAGGAGACCGCGCTGCGCCTGGACGTCGCCGACGGCGACCCGGTCACCGTGAGCGGTCCGGCCGGGTCGATCACCCTGCCGGTGCAGGTCACCGAGATGCCCGACCGGGTGGTGTGGGTGCCGATGCGCTCGCCCGGCAGCCACGTCCGCACCGACCTGGGCGTCGGCCCCGGCGGCGTCGTCCGGGTGAGCGCCGGGGGCCCCGCGTGAACCCCGACCAGCCCACGCTCGCCGACTTCGGCAACGACGTCTGGTGGATCATCCTGATCAAGGTCGTCGGCGTCTTCGGCGTGCTGGTCGTGATGACGCTGTTCGCGATCGTCTTCGAGCGCAAGGTCGTCGCCCGGATGCAGCAGCGCACCGGACCCAACCGGGTCGGCCCGCGCGGCTACCTGCAGAGCCTGGCCGACGGCCTGAAGCTGGCGTTCAAGGAAGACATCATGCCGACGCTGGCCGACAAGCCGGTGTACTTCATCGCCCCGGTCATCGCGACCATCCCGGCGTTCCTGGCCTTCTCGGTCATCCCGCTGGGCCCGTCGGTGTCGATCTTCGGCCAGCAGACCCCGCTGCAGCTCATCGACGCCCCGATCGGGGTGCTCGTGGTGCTCGCCTGCTCGGCCATGGGCGTCTACGGGATCGTGCTCGGCGGCTGGGCCTCGGGCTCGACCTACCCGCTGCTCGGCGGGCTGCGCAGCGCCGCCCAGATGGTCAGCTACGAGATCGCCATGGGCCTGTCGATCGTCGCGGTGTTCCTCTACGCCGGGACGATGAGCACCTCGGAGATCGTCGCGGCCCAGGCCGGCGGCAACGAGCTCAGCTTCTTCGGCGCGACCTTCCAGGGCCCCAGCTGGTACGCGGTCCTGCTGCCGGTGTCCTTCGTCATCTACGTCATCGCGGTGGTGGGGGAGACCAACCGGGCGCCCTTCGACCTCCCCGAGGCCGAGTCCGAGCTGGTCGGCGGGTTCCACACCGAGTACTCCTCGCTGAAGTTCGCGCTCTTCTTCCTCGCCGAGTACGTCAACATGGTCACCGTCTCCGCGCTGGCCGCGACGCTGTTCCTCGGCGGCTGGCGGGCCCCCTTCCCGATCTCGCTCTGGGACGGCGCCAACAGCGGCTGGTGGCCGCTGCTGTGGTTCTTCGGCAAGGTCGTCGCCGCGCTGTTCGTCTTCATCTGGCTGCGCGGCACGCTGCCCCGGCTGCGCTACGACCAGTTCATGCGCTTCGGCTGGAAGGTGCTGGTGCCGACCGCGCTGGTCTGGATCCTCGCGGTGGCCACCATGCGCACCGTGTCCCGGGAGTACGACCTGTCCAGTGGCGAGGTGGCGCTCTACGTGGGCGTGCCGATCGCGGTCGTCGTCCTCGGGGTGCTGCTGCTGGCCTCCCGCAAGAGCAACGAGGACACCCGGATCGCCGCGCTCAACGCCGCGGCCGGGTCGATCAACCCGACCGAGCCCGAGGTGCTGCCCCCGGTCCGCACCGCCGGCGCCCGCCGCCGTCCGGCCCAGCGCACCGGCCCGGCCCGCGCCGAGGGCGGCTTCCCGATCCCGCCGATGGACCTCGTCGTCCCGCCCTCGCCGCGGCTGTCGTCGCGGGAGGGCGAGGAGGTCGCCGCGGGCTCCGTCGTCGGCACCGGTCGTCGAGCCCGCCCCACCCCTGCAGGAGAGGACACCGATGTCTGAGCGGACCCCCGCCCGCCGCCCCGGCGGGGAGGTCGAGCAGGCCGGTGGCACCGCGTCGGCCCCGGCGAAGCGGACCAGCTGGCTGCCCGCGCCCGCGCAGGGCTTCGGGGTGACCTTCTCGACGATGTTCAAGAAGGTGACCACCGAGCAGTACCCCGAGGTCCCCAATGTGACCAAGCCGCGCTACCACGGGCGGCACGTGCTCAACCGGCACCCCGACGGGCTGGAGAAGTGCGTGGGCTGCGAGCTCTGCGCCTGGGCCTGCCCGGCCGACGCGATCTACGTCGAGGGCGGCACCAACACCGACGAGCAGCGGTTCTCCCCGGGGGAGCGGTACGGCGCGGTCTACCAGATCAACTACCTGCGGTGCATCTTCTGCGGGCTGTGCATCGAGGCCTGCCCGACCCGCTCGCTCACGATGAGCAACGACTTCGAGCTCGCCGACGACAACCGCGGCGACCTGATCTACACCAAGGAGCAGCTGATGGCCCCGCTGCTGCCGGGCATGGAGCAGCCCCCGCACCCGATGCGGCTCGGGGACGACGAGAAGGACTACTACCTGCGGGTGCCCGTCGAGGAGACGCCCCGTGGGTGACGTCGTCATCGGCACCGGGGAGACGGTGACCTTCTGGATCCTGGGCCCGATCGCGCTGGCCGGGGCGCTGGGCATGGTCGTCGCCCGCAACGCCGTGCACTCCGCGCTGTTCCTGGTCAACACGATGCTCGCGTTGGGCGTGTTCTACGTGGTGCAGTCCGCGCCGTTCCTGGGCGCGGTGCAGATCATCGTCTACACCGGCGCCATCATGATCTTGTTCCTCTTCGTGCTGATGCTGGTCGGCCGGGACTCCTCGGACTCGGTGGTGGAGACCCTGCGCGGGCAGCGGGTGGCGGCCACCGTTCTGTGCATCGGGTTCGCCGGCCTGGTCGGTGCCGGCTTCGCCGAGGCCACCCG
>JAOPVM010000411.1 GCA_025966215.1 Klenkia sp. | reverse complement strand
GGAGCAGCGCACCGGTGAGCGCCTCGGCGAGCCGACCGTCGGCCGGGGCGTCCCGGTCGGCGGCGGCGGCCCGGCCGGCCGCCTCGAGCAGGGCCGCCCAGGCCTGGTCGGGTGTCCGGTGGGACACGGTGAGCGCCCCGTCGGAGACCAGGACCAGCACGGCTCCCTCGGGCAGGGTGTCGGTGTGCACGGGCACCACGGCCCCGGGGACGCTGCCCAGCGGGGGCCGAGCGGTGCCGGGTGCGCGGTGCGCGGGCTCCCCGGACGTGGCCAGCACGGGGGCCGGGGCGCCTGCGGCGGACCACCGCACCTCCCCGGTCGTGGTGTCCAGCAGGACGGTGCACAGCGCCGAGCCGCGCACGTCGTCCATCCCGGCGGCCAGTCGGTCCAGGGCGGCGAGCACGACGTCGGGGCGGGGATCGCGGTGCACCTCGGCCAGCCAGGCTCCACGCAACCGGCTCATGGCCGCCGCGGCGCCCAGCCCTGCCCCGGTGCCGTCGCCCACCGCGAGGGCCAGCCGACCACCGCCCACCGCGACGGCGTCGTACCAGTCACCGCCGGCGGCACCGGCACGGGCTGCCGGGCGGTAGGCGCCGCTCACCCGGGCCCGGGCCAGCAGCGGCAGGGTGGCGGGCAGCAACACCCGCTGGGCCGCGGACCCCCCCGGCTCCGTCCTGGTCGCCGGAGCCGGACCGTCGTCGAACACGACCAGCACGCCGGCCACCCGACCGTCGTGGACGGTGTGCAGGGTGACCCGGCCGGGCGGGACGACGGGTGTGCCCCCGGCGAGTGCGGTGGCGACCAGCTCGGTCACCGGCCTGCCGTCGACCGCGGGCAGCGAGCCCAGCGCCGTGGCGGCGGTGTTGCGCCACGCCGGGGAGGGCCCGTCGGCGGTGAACCACCACAGCGCCAGGCTCGCGCTGTCCAGGGCACCCAGCAGTGGGGGGACGGGAGACACGTGGGCGCGGCCCGGGTCGACGCTCACCGGCGCCATCCCACCCCAGGTCCACCCACCCGGCAACCGCACGGGCCGGCTCCACCCGCGCCCGGTTGAGCGACCGGGCGGGGTGGGCAGGCACGGAGGGGCCCGGTGCGGGAGGATGTGGGACGGCCGCCCGGCAGGACGCGGCCGGCAACCGGACGTGAGGAGCACACAACGCATGGTCGACAGCACGGGCACCGCGCCCACGGGTGAGCGGCGCACCGAACGCCTGGAGCTCCGGGTGCCGACCTCCCGGACCCAGCTCCCCGCGGTCCGGGCCATGACCGGCGACCTCGCCATGCGGATGGACTTCGACCTCGACGCCGTCGAGGACCTCCGCCTCGCCGTCGACGAGGCCAGCGCCACCCTCGCCGCGATCGCGAGCCCCGGCGCCCCGCTCGTCGTCGTCTTCGAGGTCGGCGTCGCCGGCCTGGGCATCCACGCCTGGGTGTCCACGACTGCGGGCACCGACGTCCCCCGCGACGGCTTCGGCTGGGCCGTGCTGCACACCCTGGTGGACTCCGTCGATGCCGGACCGAGCACGCAGGCCGCCGTGCCCGGTGGCGACGGCGGCGAGGGCGCGGTGGCCCTGATCGCGCTGGAGAAGAACCTGCCCGCCCCCCTCCGTCGTCCCGCCGGGGGCGCCGACGCCGACCTCTCGGTCGCTCGGTGACCGGGAGGACGACGACCGACACGCCGACGACCGACACCCCGCCCCAGACCGCCGTGGCCAGCCCCGAGGACGCCGTGACCGGACCGGACAGCGAGATCCCCCGCCAGGCCGACTCGCCCGAGGTGGTCACCGTCCCCGATGTCGTGCCCGACGCCGGCCAGGAGCCCGGACCGGCCGAGGTCGAGGCCCCTGTCACCCCGGCGCCCCCGATGTCGGAGAACCGACGTCGCGCCGAGCGCACCGCACCGCTGTTCCTGGAGCTCTCCACCTTGGAGGCCGGGGACCCTCGGCGCGACCGCTTGCGGACGATCCTGGTCGAGGAGCACCTGCCCCTGGTCCGGCACTTCGCCCGCCGGTTCTCCAACCGGGGCGAGCCCTTCGACGACCTCCTGCAGGTGGGCACCCTGGGCCTCATCGCCGCGATCGACCGGTTCGACCCCACCCGCGGGGTGGAGTTCCTGTCCTTCGCCGTCCCCACCATCACCGGGGAGATCAAGCGGCACTTCCGCGACCAGGGCTGGTCGGTGCGGGTGCCGCGCCGGCTGCAGGAGCTGCACCTGGCGCTCAACGCGGCCGTCGGGGAGCTCGCGCAGAAGAACGGCCGGGCGCCCAACCCCTCCGAGCTCGCCGAGCACCTGGGCATCCCGCGCGCCGAGGTGCTCGAGGGCCTGGCCGTCGCGAACGCCTACCGCAGCAGCTCACTGGACGAGCGGCTGAGCGGCGAGGAGGACTCCCCCACCCTGGCCGCCACCCTGGGCCAGGAGGACGCCGCCCTGGAGGGCGTGGAGTACCGGGAGTCGCTGCAGCCGCTGCTGGCCACCATCCCGGCCCGCGAGCGGCGGATCCTGATCCTGCGGTTCTTCGGCAACATGACGCAGTCGCAGATCGCCGCCGACATCGGCATCTCCCAGATGCACGTGTCCCGGCTGCTCTCCCAGACCCTGGCCAAGCTCCGCGAGGGCATGCTCAAGGACTGACAGCAGGACACCGGCCCGGCCCCCACGTGGGGACCGGGCCGGTGGTGTCTGCGCTCACTGCTGGCGGTAGCCCGGGGGCGGACCCTGCTGCCAGCCGGGCGGGGGGCCCTGCTGCTGGCTCTGCCGGCTGCGGTTGTCCTGCTCGGGGTAGGGCTGGCCGTACTCCGCGGCCGGGCCACCCTGGCCGTAGGGCGGCGGCGGTGCGGGCCGGTCGTCGTCCTCGGGCCGGTTGTCGTCCTCGGGCCGGTTGCGCGGGTCAGCGGCCGCGCCGGCTTCCTGCACGTCGGCCTTCAGCTCCGACAGCGACGGCGCCTGCGGGACCTCGGGGTGCGGCACGGAGGGCTCGGAGTCCGCCAGCGTGCTCATCTCGACCTTGGCCTCGGGCTGGTCGGCGGCCCGGGGCACCCGGGACTCGAACCAGTCGGTGGTGTCCAGCTCGGTGCGCGGCTGCGCGGGCACGGTGTCCTCGGCCGGGGCGTCGACGTCGAGCCAGGAGCGCTTGTTCTGCCCCTCCGGGGTGTTCCCGCGTCCGGCCCCACCCAGGTTGGCCAGCCCCTCCAGCGCCTGGGAGAACTCGCTCGGCACGATCCACATCTTGTTGGCGTCGCCCTTGGCGATCTGCGGCAGCGTCTGCAGGTACTGGTAGGCCAGCAGGCCCTGGTCGGGCTTGCCGTCGTGGATGGCCTGGAAGACCGTCTCGATCGACTTGGCCTGGCCCTGCGCCTGCAGGAACAGCGCGGCACGCTCACCCTCGGCGCGCAGGATCCGGGACTGCCGCTCGGCCTCGGCCTCGAGGATCGCGGCGGTCTTGTGGCCCTCGGCCGCCAGGATCTGGCTGGCCTTCTGGCCCTCGGCGGTCATCACCGCCGACTGCCGCTGACCCTCGGCGGTGAGGATCGTGGCGCGCTTGTCGCGGTCGGCGCGCATCTGCTTCTCCATCGAGTCCTGGATGGACAGCGGCGGGTCGATCGCCTTGATCTCCACCCGGGCCACCCGCAGGCCCCACGGGCCGGTGGTGCCGTCCAGCACCGAGCGCAGCTGGGAGTTGATGCCGTCGCGGCCGGTGAGCGCGCCCTCCAGGTTCAGCCCACCGACGACGTTGCGCAGCGTCGTCGTCGTCAGCTGCTCCATGCCGGTGATGTAGTTGGCGATGCCGTAGACGGCCAGCCGCGGGTCGGTGACCTGGATGTACACGACCGTGTCGATGCCCACCTGCAGGTTGTCGGCGGTGATCACCGGCTGCGGCGGGAAGCTGATGACCTGCTCACGCAGGTCGATGGTCGCCCGGATGCGGTCCACGAAGGGGACCAGCAGGGCGAGGCCGGGTGACAGGGTGCGGCTGTAGCGGCCGAGGCGTTCGACCACCTTGGCCTGGGCCTGCGGGACGATCGTGACGCTCTTGGCGAGCACGACGATCATCAGCAGCGCGATCACGAGCAGCGCGATGATGGCGGGTTCCATCGGGGGCTCCCTTCCTCGGGGGTCAGGGGTGATCCTGCCCTGCACGGTCCGTTGCGGTCATCGGCTGTCCACACGGCTTCCCGCACCTCACTCCAGTGCGTCACCGACGACGGCGGTGGCGCCGTCGACCTGCATGATCCGCACCGTCTCGCCGACCGCGAAGATCTCGCCGCTGTGCTGGCTGCGGGCGCTCCACTCGTCGGCGCCCATCCGGATGCGGCCGCCGGACACGTCGATCTCGCGGGTCACCTTCGCGGTGCGCCCGACGAGCGTGTCGACGCCGTCGAGCTGCAGCGGGGTCCGGTTCGTCAGGTGCTTCGTGGCGATGGGCCGGACGACGGCCAGCAGCAGCGCGGAGACCGC
>JAOPVM010000368.1 GCA_025966215.1 Klenkia sp. | reverse complement strand
CGTCGGCGCCGACCACCCAGCGGGCCCGCCACTCCCGCTCCCCCGCCCGGACGAGGACGCCGTCGCCGTCCTGTGCGAGGCCGGTGACGGTCACCCCGCGCTCGACCCGGGCACCCGCGTCGAGGGCGTAGCGCTCCAGCAGCCGGTCGACGTGCACCTGCGGGGTCACGAGCACGAACGGGAAGCGGCTGGGCAGCCGGCTCAGGTCGAGCCCGGCGTCCCCGACCAGCTGCAGCCGGTCGACCGCGGTGCCGGTGGCGATGAGCTCGTCGGCCAGGCCGCGACTGTCCAGCAGCTCCAGGGTGCGGGCGTGCACCCCGAAAGCCCTGCTCAGCGGGCTGGGCGCGGCGTGCTTCTCGAGCACCGTCACCGAGCCACCGGCCCGGGCCACCTCCCCGGCCACTGCGCACCCGGTGGGTCCCGCGCCCACGACCACGACGTCGTCCATGCCGGCCTCCTCGTGTCATCGGTCGATGACATGACGGTAGGCCCGGTGTCAACGCCTGATGACTTAGGCTGCGGTCATGCGCCCCCGCGATGCCGCCGCCACCGAGCAGGCCCTGCTCGACGCGGCGCGGGCCCGGTTCGCCACCGACGGCTTCGACCGCACGACGATCCGCGCGGTGGCCGCCGACGTCGGGGTCGACGCCGCACTCGTCATCCGGTACTTCGGCAGCAAGCAGGAGTTGTTCACCCGAGCCGCCGACCTCGACCTGGGGCTCCCCGACCTCACCGGGGTGCGGGCCGGGGACCTCGCGCGGGTGCTGGTCGACCGGTTCTTCGCCGTCTGGGAGGACGACCCCACGTTCCTGGCCCTGCTGCGGGCGGCGACCACCAGCGACGTGGCCGCCGCCGCGATGCGGGAGGTGTTCGCCGCCCAGGTGGCCCCGGCGCTGGCCGCGGTGACCGACGACCGGCCCGCCGAGCGCGCCGCCCTGGTGGGCGCCACCGTGCTCGGCTTCGCGCTGTCCAGGTACGTGCTGCGCGTCCCCCCGCTGGTGTCGATGTCCCGGGAGGACGCGCAGACCTGGCTCGGCCCGACCCTGCGGCACTACCTCCTGGACTGATCCAGCCCCGCGACGAACGTGCGGATGTCCTCGACCAGCAGCTCGGGGACCTCGATGCCCGGGAAGTGGCCACCCCGGGGCAGCTCGGTCCAGTGCACCAGGGTGGTGGCCGCCTCCACCGCCGACCGCGAGGGCAGGTGGATGTCGTGCGGCAGCACGCACACCCCGGTGGGCACCGTGGCCGACCACTCGTCACCGGGGTGCTCGCGGCGCTCCCAGTACAGCTGGGACGACGACCCCGCCGTCCCGGTGAACCAGTAGACGGCGACGTTCGCCAGCACCTGGTCCAGCGACTCCGGCCCGAGGACGTCGGAGGCCGGGTCGGTCCAGTCGCGGAACCGCTCGGCGATCCAGGCCAGCTGCCCGGCCGGGGAGTCGGTCAGCGCCGGGGCCAGTGACTGCGGCTTGGTGGCCTGCGTCTTGTTGTAGCCCGACAGCTCCTTCGCGTAGGTCGTCGCCCGGTCGGCGGCCCGCTGGTCGGACTCGTCGGTCAGCCCCATCGTCATCGTCACGTGGATGCCGGCCACGTGCGCCGCGTCGACCACCGCGAGGTCACGGGCCACCCGGGAGCCCCAGTCACCGCCGTGCGCGACGTAGGACTCGTACCCCAGCCGGGCCATCAGCTCGGCGACGGCGGCTGCCATCCGCGGCGACGTCCAGCCACCGGTCGGGGTGGGTCCCGAGAAGCCGTAGCCGGGCAACGACGGGACGACGACGTGCATGGTCTCCGCCAGCGGCCCGATCACGCGCTGGAACTCCACCACCGACCCCGGCCAGCCGTGCAGCAGCACGACCGCCGGGGCGTCCTCGCGAGGTGCCCGGACGTGCAGGGCGTGCACCGTGGTCCCGTCGATCGTCGTCGTCACCTGGTCGTGGGCGTTGAGCGCGGCCTCGTGCTCGCGCCAGTCCCACTCCCCGGCCATGCGCGCGGCCAGCTGCTTCGTCAGCTCCAGCGGGATGCCGCGCTCGCCGTCGAGCTGCTGGTCGGCGGGCCAGCGGGTGCGGGCCAGCCGGTCCCGCAGGTCGTCGAGCTCGGCCTGCGGGATGTCGACGGTGAACGGGTGGACGTCGGTGTCAGCCACGCCCCCATGTAACCCACCTCAGCTGCCCACCGCCTCCCGGCTGCCCAGCTCGGCGGCCATCAGGGCGGCCCCGGCCCGGCGGGCGATGACCGGCTTGGCGAGCACCGCGATCAGGCCGACGAGCAGCCACCCGCCGGCCACGACGGGGAACCAGAACGCAGCACCGTCGGCGTAGGCCGGGTAGGGGAAGACGTTGCGGATGATCGTGTAGCCCAGCACGACCAGGGCCGCGGCCGGGATGACCACCTGCCACATCGGCACGCCGGGCAGCATCTTCCGCACGAACACCAGCCGGATCGCCCCGATCGTGGTCAGCACGTAGGCCACCAGCAGGATCAGCGTGCCGATGGTGCCCGACCAGAAGAAGGTGTCCTCGGCCTGCGCGCCGAAGAACAGCGCGCTCACCGCCACGATCAGCGCCATCACCAGGGTCGAGGCCAGCGCGGCCCGGGCCGGCACCCCCTCGCCGTTCACCGCGGCCAGCCCGCTGGTCTCCTTGCCCTCGGACGCGGTGTCCCGGGAGAAGGCGAACACCAGCCGGGAGGCGCCCACCACGCAGGCCAGGCAGCAGCCGAACGCGCTGATCGCCGCGCCCAGGGTGATCACGTCGCCGATCCAGGAGCCGATGTAGCTCGTGCCGATGTCCCCGAGCAGCGACGGCGAGGCGGTGAAGGCGGCCACCCCGGCGTCGTCGGTGCCGAAGGCCATCATCTCCACCGCGGTGACGACGACGAAGTACACGCCGCCGAACAGCGCCGTCCCCAGGATCGCGCGGGGGATGTCCCGCCGCGGGTTCTTGGCCTCCTCCCCCAGGGTCGCCGCGGCCTCGAAGCCGGCGAAGGAGAGGAACCCGAAGACGACGCCGAGGAACACCGCGGAGACGTCGGTGCCCGGGGAGACGCTGAAGACGTCCAGGGTGAAGCCGCGGTCGGCGAAGGTGCCCTCGTCGGGGGTGCTGCCACCGACCAGCCGGACCAGCACGACCGCGACGATCACCAGGATCAGCGCCACGGTGACGCCCTCCACGCTGAGCAGCACGCTGGTGCCGCGCTTGGCCGGGACGACGGTGAGCAGGTAGGCCGCGACGAGGGCGACGGCGACGATCACGAACGGCCCCCACGACGGCGGGTTCGGCCAGATGCCGACCTGGGTGAGGAACGCCGTGCCGAAGATGCCGGTCGCGCTCGCGGTGACCACGCCGTAGAAGCAGTAGGTGCCCAGCAGCCCGAACCCGGAGAACAGCCCGGTGCGCGGGCCGAGGGTGGCCCCGACGAAGGCGTAGACGCTCCCCGCGTGCTGGAAGTACTGGCACAGCCGGACGAACCCGTAGGCCACCAGCAGCACCCCGACCGCGGCCAGCAGGAACGCCAGCGGCACGGCCCGCCCGACGGTGGACGCCGTCCCCTGCGGGTTGATGTTGGCCGCCATCGACGGCGCCATCAACGCGACGGAGAGCCCGATCGCCTGCCAGACCGACAGCGAGCGGCGCAGTCCGCCCTTCGTGGACCGTTCCTGGTCGGCGACCGCCATGACGACTCCTCATGCACAGCCGTTGCACAGCGCAACGGGGGTTGGTGCGGGGAGTGTGCGTGGTCGGACCGCCCGACGGGAAGAGCCGTCACACAGACGTCACGCCGGGCGTGTCGGGTCAGCCCTCCGCTGCGGTGGCCAGCCGGGCCAGGGCGTCGATCAGCGGCGGGGTGTCGTCGGCATCCAGGTGGGCCTGCACGAACACGAGGTGGCCGGTGTCGGCGAACGCGTCGGCCAGGGCGGCGGACAGTTCCCCGGGCGTGCGCACCGACACCGCGCGGCCACGGTCACCGGTGAGCGCCGGGACGAGGGCGCAGCACCGTCGCCGATCACCAGCACCGGACGGCGGGTGCGGTCGGCCAGGCCCTGACCGAGGACGGCGGGCAGCGCGTAGCCGATCGAGCTCCACACCGGCTGGCCGACGAACACGGTGTCGGCGGGCAGCGGCATGCCGGCGGCACCCCAGTAGGCGGTGCCGGTGTCGGCGAGCAGCGCGGTGTGCTCGGGCAGCGCGGCCGCCAGCAGGTCCCAGGTGGCGGCCTGGGTCAGCGGGGCGTCGGCGTCGTGCCCGGCAGGCACGGCCACGGAGGGCACCGGGCGGACGAAGCGCGGCCCGCGGA
>JAOPVM010000354.1 GCA_025966215.1 Klenkia sp. | reverse complement strand
ACGGCTCACCACGTCGCGACGCGTCGCCGCCTGACCGCGGGCGGCCCCGGGGGCCGCGTGGTGGGATCGCCCCCGTGAGCGAGCTCCCGCCGGCCCCCGCCGTCCGCCTGGCCCAGCGGTCCGACGTCCCCCGGTTGGCCGCCACGCTGGCCGCGGCCTACCCCGACTACCGCTGGACCTCGTGGGCCTTCCCCGACGACGGCCGCGCCCAGCGGCTGCACCGCTGGCACGAGGTGCTCGCGGGCCTGGCCGGGGTGGACGCCGGGACGACGTGGGTGAGCGAGGGCTGCGCTGCTGTCGCCACCTGGGAGGCACCCGGCGACCCGGCCCCGGCCGCCGACCTGCAGGCCGTGCTCGACCGCGACCTGCCCAAGGTGTTCGGCGGCCGGCACCGGGTCGTGCAGGCCTCCGACCGGATCGCCGCCGGCGGGCGCCCCGCCGAACCGCACTGGTGGCTGCGGGCGGCCGGCGTCCGATCCTCGGTGCGCCGCCAGGGCCTGGGGACGGCGGTGCTGCGCCCGGTGCTCCAGCGCTGCGACGCCGACGGGGTGCCGGCCGCGCTGGCCGCCTACACCTCCGGCGTCGTCCGGTGGGCGGAGTCGCTGGGCTTCGTGGTCAGCGCCAGCGAGCGCACCGCGGTCGACCACGAGCTGCCCGTCTGGACCCTGGTGCGCCCGGCCGGAGGGTGAGCGCGCAGGGTTCCTGCCCGCTCACCCTCCTCCAGGTCAGTCGCGCGGGCCGCCGGCGACGTAGATGACCTGGCCGGACACGAAGCCCGCGCCCTCGCTGGTCAGGAACGACACGGTGTGCGCGATGTCCTCGGGCTGGCCGACCCGGGCGACCGGGATCTGCTTGGCGGCCATCGCCTTGTAGTCCTCGAAGGGGACGCCGACCCGCTCGGCGGTGGCGGCGGTCATGTCCGTGGCGATGAAGCCCGGGGCGATCGCGTTCGCGGTCACGTTGTAGCGGCCCAGCTCGATGGCCAGGGTCTTGGTGAAGCCCTGCATGCCGGCCTTGGCCGCGGAGTAGTTGACCTGGCCGCGGTTGCCCAGCGCCGAGACGCTGGACAGGTTCACGATCCGGCCGTACTCGGCGTCCACCATGTGCTTCTGGGTGGCCTTGGTCATCAGGAAGGCACCGCGCAGGTGCACGTTCATGACGGCGTCCCAGTCCTCCACGCTCATCTTGAACAGCAGGTTGTCCCGGGTGATGCCGGCGTTGTTGACCAGCACGGTCGGCCCGCCGAGCTCCTCGGCGACCCGGTCCACCGCCGCGGTCACGCTGGCCTCGTCGGCCACGTTCGCGCCCACGGCGAGGGCGTCGCCACCGGCGGCCTTGATCTGCGCGACCGTGCCGGCGCAGGACCCCTCGTCCAGGTCGAGCACCGCCACCGACATCCCGTCGGCGGCGAGCCGCAGGGCGATCGCCGCACCGATCCCCCGGGCCGAGCCGGTGACGATCGCCGTCCGCTGTGTGTCCGCCATCTGTTCTGCACTCCTCGTCGAGTCTGCTCGCGCTGTCCTACTGGCCAGTACGTCCGCGCACCGGTCTACCAGCAGGCGCCCACGGCGGCGCAGCACGGGCCTGCGTAGAGTCCCGCGCACAACAACACACCGACAGGGGAGCGCCAGCAGGCGCTGAGAGTGCGGGCAACCGCAGACCCTCGAACCTGAACCGGGTCATGCCGGCGTAGGGAGTCTGGAGAGATCGTCATGACCGGTGAGGTCACCCGTCCGACCGCTGCTCGCAGCACCGCACCGCGCCGTACCTGGCGCACCGTCGACATCGTCACGACCGCCGTCCTGGGCGTCGCGTTCGGCGTCGTCTTCTGGGCCTGGAACCTCGTCTTCGGGGTGCTGGCCGCCCCGCTGGACTTCTTCCCGCCGCTGTCCGCGGTGCTCAACGGGGTCTACCTGATGCCCGGGGTCGTCGCCGGTCTGCTCGTGCGCAAGCCCGGTGCCGCGGTGTTCGCCTCCGGGCTGGCCGCCGCGGTCAGCCTGCTGCTGGGCTCGCCCTACGGCGGGATCATCATCGTCTACGGCCTGGTCCAGGGCCTGGGTGGCGAGATCGGCTTCCTGCTCACCCGCTACCGCAGCTTCGGCTGGGGGACCGCCGTGCTCGCCGGTGTCACCGCGGGGCTGTCCACCTCGATCCTGGACACCAGCCTCTACTACGCCGACCTGGGCTTCTGGGCCTACAAGGTGCCCTACACCGTGTTCACCGTGCTCAGCAGCGTGCTGCTGGCCGGGGTGGTCGGCCTGCTGCTGGTCCGGGCGTTGGCCCGCACCGGGGCGCTGAGCTCGTTCGCCTCCGGCCGCAGTCGCGTCTGAGGTGCCGGCGCCCGCCACAGTCCGGGCGCGCGGACTCGCCGTCCGGCATGCCTCCCGGCGGGCCTGGGCGCTCACCGGGGTCGACCTCGACGTCGCCCCCGGTGAGCGGGTGCTGGTCACCGGTGCGTCCGGGGCCGGCAAGTCCACGCTGTTCGCCGTCCTCGCCGGGCTGCTGGACCCCGAGGCCGCCGAGGTCACCGGCGAGCTGACCGTCGACGGCCTGGCGCCCGCCGACGCCCGCGACCGGCTCGGCCTGCTGCTGCAGGACCCCGACAGCCAGCTGGTGATGACCCGCGCCGGGGACGACGTGGCCTTCGGCCTGGAGAACGCCGGGGTGCCCGCCGCCGAGATCTGGCCGCGGGTGGACGCGGCGCTGGCCGCCGTCGGCTGGCGCTACGGGCGGGACCGGGCCACCCAGATGCTGTCCGGCGGGGAGAAGCAACGGCTGGTGCTGGCCGGCGCCTTGGCCCGGCGTCCCGGGCTGCTGCTGCTCGACGAACCGACCGCCCAGCTGGACCCGACGGGTTCCGACGTCGTCCGCACCTCGGTGGCCCGCGCCGTCGCCGACCGGGACACCACCCTGCTCGTCGTCGACCACGACGCCGCCCCGTGGCTCCCGCTGGTCGACCGGGTCGTCGAGGTCGTCGACGGCGGCCTGGTCGCGCACGGCCCCACCTGGACCCCCGCCTCCCGCACCACCGGCCTGCTGCTGCCCCCAGCGTGGATCAGGTCACCTGATCCACGCTGCGGCGGGGCGCTGGTGGCCGCGGAGGGGGCGGGGTACACCCACCGGGGGACGACGACGCCCGCGCTGGCGCCCACCGACCTGGGGCTGCCCGCGGGGGCGGTGACCGCGGTGACCGGGGCGAACGGGACCGGGAAGTCGACGCTGGCCCTGCTGCTGGCCGGGTTGCGGGGGCCGACGGTGGGCCGGGTCCGGGCGGCGCAGGAGCTGGCCGTCCGCGGGGAGCGGGCGCCCCACCGGTGGCGGGCCGGGGAGCTGGTCACCCGGATCGGCACGGTGTTCCAGCAGCCCGAGCACCAGTTCCTCACCGGCCGGCTGCGCGACGAGCTGGAGCTGGGGCCGTTGCGGTCGGGCTCGGGGTCGACCGCGGCGCGGGCCCGGGCCGAGGAGCTGCTCGAGCGGCTCGGCCTGGCCCCGTTCGCCGACGCCAACCCGTTCACGCTGTCCGGCGGGCAGCAGCGCCGACTGTCGGTGGCCACCGCGCTGGCCACGGCGCCCCGGGTGCTGGTGCTCGACGAACCCACGTTCGGCCAGGACGCGGCGACCTGGCGGGAGCTGGTCACGCTGCTGGCCGAGCAGCGGGCGGCGGGCTGCGCGGTCTGCGTGGTCACCCACGACCGCGACCTGGTCGACTCCCTCGCCGACGGGGAGCACCCGCTGTGACCGCGTCCCTGGCGCTGGGGCCGACGCCGGACGTGCCGTTGTCCCGGGTCAACCCGGTCGCCCAGCTGACCGCGATCGTCGTGGTCACCCTGGTGCTGCTGACCAGCCTGGACGTGGTGACCCCGGCCGTCGTCGTCGCGGTGGAGCTGTGCCTGTTCCCGGCCGCCGGGCTGACCCACCCGCGCTCGGTGTGGCTGCGCACCTGGCCGTTGCTCGTGGGCGCCACCAGCGTCGGGCTGGTCAACCTGTGGCTCGGGGAGTCCGGGGCGCTGGCGGCGCTGGGCCTGGCCCTGCGGGTGGTCGGCCTGGCGCTGCCCGGGGTGTTCCTGGTGGCCTCGACCGACCCGGTCCGACTGGCCGATGCGCTCACCGTGCACTGGCGGTTCCCGGCCCGGTTCGCCGTCGGCGCGCTGGCCGCGCTGCGGCTGGTGCCGCTGCTGGTCGTCGAGTTCGAGTCGGTGCGACTGGCCCGGCGGACCCGCGGCGTGCAGGCCGGCCGCAACCCGGTGGCCCGGGTACGGCTGCTGGCCGGGATCGGGTTCACCCTGCTGGTGGGGGCGGTGCGGCGGGCGTCGCGGCTGGCCACGGCGATGGACGCGCGTGGGTTCGACTCCGGGGTGGTGCGCACCAACGCACGGGGCTCGGTGCTGCGTGCCCGGGACGGCTGGTTCGTGCTGGCCGCCGTCCTCGTCTGCGTGGTCGCCGTGACCGCGAGCGTGCTGGCCGGGACGTGGGACCCGGTGTTCGTCGGAGGCTGAGGCTGCGCCGGGGCGGACGTCGACGAGCACGTCGAGGCCGGTCGCGGTGCTGCGTGCCGCCCGGGCCCCGCTGGACGCCCTCGGTGAGGCGCCGCCGACTCCCCGCACGCTGGGACGCCAGCGTGAGGGAGCGGGGGCCACGCACG
>JAOPVM010000234.1 GCA_025966215.1 Klenkia sp. | reverse complement strand
GCGGGCATCCGGGCCAGCGCAGCCCCGAACGCCCGGGCCGCACCGACCCACGACGCGGACGACGCCACCCACGACAACGTCAGGGACGACGAGGTCACCTCGAGCACCTCGGGCAGCGGCGGCCCGCCGTCCACCCGCACCCAGGCCAGCCCCCGCGCCTCGGCCTCGAAGAACCCGGCCGGGGCCCGGGTCAGCTCCTCGACGAACACCGGGCCGTCCGTCCGCTCGACGCGGGACGCCGAGCAGACGTCACCGCCGGGGACGGGGACCCGCGAGGTCACTCGTCGTCGGAGTTCATCAACCGCCGGCCGGCCTCGGTGATCGACCCCGACAGCGACGGGTAGATCGAGAACGTCTGCGCCAGGTCGTCCACGGTCAGGCCCTTGCTGACCGCCAACGTGATCGGCAGGACCAGCTCGGAGGCGCCGGGCGCCACCACGACGCCGCCGACGACCACGCCGGTGGAGCGGCGGGCGAAGATCTTCACGAACCCGTCGCGGAGGTCGCTCATCTTGGCCCGGGCGTTGGTCGCCAGCGGCAGCTGCACGCTCTCGATGTCCGACCCCTCGGGGATGGTCTTCTCCTGCACCCCGACGGTGGCGATCTCCGGGTGGGTGAACACGTTGCCGGCGACGGTCTTGAGCCGGATCGGGCTGACCGCCTCCCCCAGCGCGTGCCACATCGCGATCCGCCCCTGCATGGCCGCGACCGAGGCGAGCTGGAACACCCCGGTCACGTCACCGGCGGCGTAGATCCCCGACACCGACGTGCGGCTGACCCGGTCGACCACCACGTGCCCGGACGGCGAGGTCGCGACCCCGCACTGCTCCAGGTTCAACCCCGCGGTGTTGGGCACCGTGCCCACGGTCATCAGCGCGTGCGAGCCGGTGACGACGCGCCCGTCGGTGAGCCGCACCTCGACGCCGGTCGCCGTCCGCGTCACGGACTCCGCCCGACCGCGCTCGGCGATCTTGCCGCCGCGGGACTGGAAGACCTTCTCCACGACGGCGGCCGCGTCGGCGTCCTCACCGGGCAGCACCTGGTCGCGCGAGGAGACCAGCGTGACCGGCACCCCGGCCTCCAGGTAGCCCGAGGCGAACTCGGCGCCGGTGACGCCGGAGCCGACCACCACGAGGTGCTCGGGCAGCTCCTCCAGGTCGTACACGTCGCGCCAGGACAGGATCCGGTCGCCGTCGGGCTCGGAGCCGGGCAGCACACGGGGGTCCGCGCCGGTGGCGATGAGCACGACGTCGGCCTCGAGCTCCTCGCGCACCCCGCCCTCGTCGTCGCAGATCTCGACGCGGTGCGCGGCCAGCCCTCGGATCTCGTCGGAGAGCCGGGCCGAGCCGGCCACCGAGCGGACCCCGACGGAGTCCAGCCGGGCGCGGATGTCGGCGGACTGGGCCATCGCCAGACCGCGGATCCGGCCGTTGACCTTGGCGATGTCCAGCTCGACGGTGGCCAGGTCGGAACCGCGCAGGCCCAGGACGGCGGAGTCGCGGACGGTGGTCATCGCCCCCGCGGCGGCGATGAGGGTCTTGGACGGCACGCAGTCGGTGAGCACGCTGGCCCCACCGAGCCCGTCGCGCTCGACCACGGTGACGTCGGCACCGAGCTGGGCGGCGACCAGGGCGGCCTCGTAGCCGGCCGGTCCGCCGCCGATGATCACGATGCGGGTCATGAGTGGTCCAACTCCCGTGCTGTGCGGTCGGTGTGCGACCTCATCCTCCCCGGTACGCGGACCGCTCGGCGCCACCACCCCGGGTCGGGCTCACCACACCGGGGCGGGCGCCCGTAGGGTCGCTGCGTGGGCCTCTACGCGGCGTACGGCTCCAACTCGGACCCGGCGCAGATGCTGCAGCGCTGCCCGTCGTCCCCGCACACCGGCACGGGCTGGGTGCAGGGCTGGCGGCTGACCTTCGGCGCCGAGGAGCTCGGCTGGGAGGGCGCGCTGGCGACCCTGGTCCCGGCCGACGAGTCCGACACGGGCGTCTTCGTCGCCCTCTACGACCTCACCGCCGCCGACGAGGCCGCCCTGGACGCCTGGGAGGGCGCCGACCACGGCCTGTACCGCAAGCTCCACCTGCGGGTGCACACCCTGGCCGGGGACGTCGTGGCGTTCGTCTACGTGCTCGATGCCTTCGAGGGCGGACTGCCTTCGGCGCGCTACCTGGGCGTGCTGGCTGACGCCGCCGAGGCAGCCGGCGCCCCGGACGACTACGTCGTGGACCTGCGCTCCCGGGAGTGCCGCTCGCTCGGTCGCTAGACCTCGACCGCCGGCGGGTCGGCCAGGAACGTCGCGACCAGCTCGCGGGCGGCCAGCGCCGGGGTCAGCTCGCCGGCGAGCACCTGCCGTTCCAGGTCCTTCGACGACGACCGGACGCCGGGGTGCTCCCGCAGCCGCGCCTCCAGTCCGTCGCGGACCAGCTGCCAGGTCCAGCGCACCTGCTGGGCCTGCCGGCGGCGGTCGAACTCCCCCGAGGCCCGCAGCCTCTCGGTGTGCGCGACCACCTGGGCCCACACCTCGGACAGGCCCTCCCCGGTGAGCCCCGCGCAGGTGAGCACCGGGACGTCCCAGTCGTCCTGTCCGCGCAGCATCCGGATCGCCCCGGCCAGCTCCCGGGCGGCCTTCCGGGCGTCCCCGGCGGACGGGCCGTCGGCCTTGTTGACCGCGATGACGTCGGCGATCTCCAGGATGC
>JAOPVM010000313.1 GCA_025966215.1 Klenkia sp. | reverse complement strand
GGGGCGCGATGCGGGCCAGGCCGACGGCCAGGTTGGTCGACACCGTGGTCTTGCCGACCCCGCCCTTGGGCGAGGCGACGGTGACCACCCGGCCGGCGAACGAGCCCAGTTCCCCGGCCGGACGCAGCGCCCGGCGGCGTCCGGCGGCCACCCGGGCGGCCCGGTCGAGCACCACCCGGACGTCGTCGACCACGGCGTCCGGGGCCAGCACGTCCCGGACGCCGGAGCGCATCGCACGGACCCACAGGTCCGGGTCGGCCGGGGCGACCAGCACCACCGACAGTGCCGGGTAGAGCTCGTCGAACCGGCCAGCGAGGGCAAGTGCCCGCTCGACCGGGACGCCGGGGCCGAGCATGACGACCTCGGGCAGCTCATCGGTCGGTACGCCCTCGAACAGGTGCCGGGGATCGTGGCCGAGGCGGGCGGGGTCGAGGAGCTGGCACTGGCCGTCGGCGGCCGCGGTGACCCGGGCGTGCAGGTCGTCGTCGGCCCCGGAGAGGAGCACGCTGGTCATCGGGTCGCTCCTGCGTAGATCGAGCCGGGGTCGATGACCCGGGTGTCGGCGGTGTCGGCGCCCGCGGGCTCCAGGGACAGGTAGACGGTGCCGTGCTCCTGGCCGTAGACCACGGACTCGGCATCGGCGCTGCGGACGGCGAGGGTGACCAGCAGGGCACCGGTTGGGGCGCCGGCCGCCACCGTCTCGGCGTCGGCCTCCGGATCGGCCTCCGTGGGCGCGGGGGCACCCTGCACCTGGGTGACGAGCACCCCGTGCAGCACGGCGTGCGTCTGGCCCGTCCCGTCGGACAGCACCTGGGAGACGTAGACGCCCACGGTGTCCCCGGCGGCCAGCCGGCTGCCCACCGCCCGCTGCGGGTCCAGCAGGACACTGACCTCGCTGAGGCCGGTGGGCACCTCGACGGTGCCGGCCGGCAGGGCCGCATCGGGGTCCTCGAAGCGGGCGGCCACCAGCTGCTCACCTGCGGCGAAGTCGGTGCCGGTCACGAACCCGGCCACGGAGTCCAGGCTGTCGAGGGCACCTCCGGACACCGACATGGCGGGCAGCTCCGACAGCTCGACGGCGTCGCCGAGCTCCTCGACCGGCGTCCCCGCGGGGACGTCCTCGACGATCACGAGCACCGGGACGGTGCGGGTGCCGGCCAGCGCACGGGCATCGGCGCCGTTCACCCAGCCCACCAGCACGACGCCACCGAGCACGGCGAGGAGGAGAGCCAGCACGGCGGCCAGCAGACGACGGTTCAACGGAGGTCCCTATCGGATGAGGTCGACGACCCGGGCACCGAGGTCCGGTGCGGTGGGGCCGTAGGT
Source organism: Klenkia sp. (assembly GCA_025966215.1). Taxonomy (GTDB): domain Bacteria; phylum Actinomycetota; class Actinomycetes; order Mycobacteriales; family Geodermatophilaceae; genus Klenkia. The sequence continues at coordinate 2,671 of JAOPVM010000313.1, read as the reverse complement.
GAACGTGTCGTCGAGGTCGACGAAGCGGGTGAAGTAGCCGCGGACACACCGGTCGTTGCCCGAGCACGGCGCGTTCCAGGAGTACTGGCCGGCGAAGTAGTAGCCGGTGACGACGAAGGCCGCGTAGCCGTACACCCCGTACGAGGCGTTGTTGCCCTGCCCCCGGTAGTCCTGGAACACCGGGAGGAGGACCGACTGCCCGCGCACCTGGGCGAACGTCGTGGCACTGCACCCGTTGGACGGGGAGTTGCCCGGGTCGGAGTCCACCCACTGGCCGATCGAGGTGGCGGCCCGGCACCCGGTCCCGTTGGTGGTGAGCCAGCCGAAGCCGCCGGGCACGTAGTTGCCCGACGGTCCGGTGCAGCCGGTGTCCGAGGACTTGGTCAGCCGGATCGTGTAGGCCGTCGTGGACGACGGGAGGCCGCCGTTGGTCTGCGCCCGGAACTCGCAGGTGCTGAAGATCAGGGGGACGACGGAGGTGCCCGACACGGGCGCACCCCAGCGGACCGTCGCCGCAGCACTCACCCCGGTGGAGTCGAACCCCAGGACGGGGGCGAACCAGTGATCCTGGGTGCCGCGGTTGGTGACGCTCACCTGCCCGTTGCCCATGGCGACCGTCGGGGTGCCGAGGGTCGAGCCCTGGGCGTCGTGGTTGGCCGCGGTCATCGCTGCGGCGGTGTTGACCGGGACGCCGCACGCGCCCCGGGCGCAGTCCTGGGCGATGGCCAGGGCAGCAGCGTCGGCGCCGTTCTGCAGCTGGACCCTCTCGGAGTACAGCGCGGCCACGTCGACGGCGATCGCGGCGAACCCGATCAGGGGGATCATCAGCAGCGCGACGACGACGGAGACGGCGCCCCGCTCGCCACGCAACCGGTCACGGCCACGCGCCCTCAGCCGTTGCACCGCATGACCCCCCGCCCGGTGAGGTCCACGCCGGCGCCGAACCAGCCGGTCATGAACACCTGGCGGTACCGCAGGGTCACCGTGGCGTTGCCCGCGGCCGTGGTGCAGGAGGTCGGGGTGATGACGATCTGGGACGCGGCCAGCGGGGTGGTCAGCGAGGTGGTCGCGGCCTGCACGGCGGCGCGGGCCGCGGTCGCGTTGTTCTGGACGGCCATGACCCGGGCGCCCTCCCGGGCAGCCTGGGCGAGGGTGGCCTGGACCTGGAAGGCCCGACCGAACTCCACGATGCCGAAGACGAGCAGCAGGAGCAGCGGCAGCACCAGGGCGAACTCCACGGCGGCCGCGCCGCGCTCGGACTGCAGTCGTGCTCGTGCCATGTCGTCCTCCTCTGCTGGTCGTGGACGGGAGGATGGGCCGAGCTGAGCAACGGCGCGGCAGCCCGGGTGGGCTGCCGCGCCGTCTGCCGCGACTCGACTCAGAGGGAGGCGCGGGTCAGGGGAGCTGACCGGCGACCGTGTTGAAGAGGTCGCGGAGGCTGGTGCCGAAGAGCGTCACGGCCGCGATGATGACGACGGCGATCAGCCCCACGAGCAGGCCGTACTCGACCGCGGTGGCGCCCTTCTCGTCGCGACGCACGCGGTCCTCGACGAAGGAGGTCAGGGTGATGAGGGTGGCGTAGATGCTGGACATGTCGTGCTCCTGAGTGATGTCGGCCGGCCTGGCTCCGGGTCGGGGTCGACCCGCCGTCGCGGCGTTCAGAAAGACTGTCGGGTGCCGGGTTCGGCTGCTGGAGGCCGTCTCACTCCCCGGAGTGGACGCCACCACCCTGTGGAGCGTTCAACGACATGGGTGCTCACCGTGACGTGATCACATTCGGAACGGGCTCGTTTCCATCCCTCGATCTGAGCAGTAGGACGTCCTAAGAGGTGCCGCTGAGCAGCACGTTCCCCGCCACCAGGGCGAACCCGGCACCCACGATCAAGGCCGGACCGAAGGGCAGCTCGCCCTCCCGGCCCACCCGTCGGGCCCCCAGGAGGGTGACGGCCAGGAGCGCCTGGACCGCGAACGCGGCCAGCACCCCGGTCAGCACGGACCCCCAGCCGACCCAGCCCAGGTACAGCCCGAGGAGCCCGGCGAGCTTCACGTCGCCCATGCCGAGACCGGCCGGGCTCACCAGGGCCAGCAGCAGAGACCCCCCGGCCAGCACGACAGCCCCCGCGAGGGCCCGGCCGAGATCCGGCCAGGAACCGTCGACCAGGGCGCTGACCAGCAGCAACACCCCGCCGCCCACGAACGCGGGCCCGATGACCAAGTTCGGCAACAGGTGGTGCCGGACGTCGACCAGGACCAGCAGGACCGCAGCCGCAGCGAGCACCAGGAAGGCCGGGAGGTCGCTCCGCGGACCGGTCCACAGCGCTGTCAGTCCGAAGAGCCCAGCGGTCGCTCCGGCCACGGACAGGGGACCCACAGCCCGGTCACGGCGCGTGCCCGGTTCACCCGCCGGAATGGCTGACCGGGCCCAGCGGCGCTCCAGGAGCCGGTGCAGGACCACTCCGACCACCCCGCCGAGGACGACGCAGACGCCCACGAGGAGGGCGGTCACCCGGCGTCCGGCCGGCTACGGGGGGCCACCGGGCCACTCTGGCACGCTCCCCGACCGGCTCCGGGACCGATCGGGGGCGTGTCGGCAGGGCCGGGTCGTCAGCCTGCCGAGCGCTCCACGCAGGTCGGGCAGGCCTCCGCGGCGACGGTGTCGAAGGCCTGCTCG
>JAOPVM010000304.1 GCA_025966215.1 Klenkia sp. | reverse complement strand
GCTGGCAGTACTGGCGCTACGTCGGCGGCCCGGTGCTCGCCCCGCCGGTCATCGGCGCCACGATGCTGCTCTTCGCCTCGGCGTTCGCCGCCTACGCCACCGCCCGCGCCCTGGTCGGCTCCAGCGTGCCGCTGGTGCCGCTGCAGATCGCCGACGCGCTGAGCTCCAACGTGCTGGTCGGCTCGGAGAACCTGGGCAAGGCCCTCGCGCTGGGCATGGTCGTGCTGGTCGGCATCGTGATGGTCTTCTACACCTGGGTCCAGCGGCGCACCCAGCGGTGGCTGCAGTGACCGCGACCATCCCGACCACGGTCGCGCCCGAGTCCGTGCCGCGCCTGCGCCGCCGCGGCAACGGGGCGTGGCGGGTCGTCGTCCTCGCCGTGCTCGGGCTGTACTTCCTCATCCCGATCGCGGCGTCGGTCTGGTACTCCTCGCGCAGCAACGGCGAGCTGACCGCGGAGTTCTACACCGGCATCCCCAGCGCCCCGGGCTTCGCCGAGGCCTTCGGCCGCTCGCTGACCCTCGCCGTCCTCACCGTGCTCATCTCGCTGCTGCTGATGCTGCCCACGATGGTGCTCATCGACCTGCGGCTGCCCCGGCTGCGCTCGACGGTGGAGGTGCTCACCCTGCTGCCGCTGGTGCTCCCGCCGATCGCGTTGGTCGTCGGGGTGCGCAGCGTGCTCGCCTGGGCGCCGGACTACTTCTTCGGCACCCCGCTGGCCGAGGCGTTCTTCGCCCTCCAGGAGCCCTCGCTGCCCTGGATCCTGGTGCTGGTCTACGTCGTGCTGGCGCTGCCGTTCGTCTACCGCGCGCTGGACGCCGGCATCCGGTCGGTGGACCTGAAGACCCTCACCGAGGCCGCCCGCAGCCTGGGTGCCTCCTGGCCCCGGGTGCTGGTGGGCGTCGTCCTGCCGGTGCTGCGCACCTCGGTGCTCAACGCCGCGTTCCTCACCCTGGCCCTGGTGCTGGGGGAGTACACGATCGCGGTGATCCTGGGCTTCCAGACCTTCCCCACCTGGATCGTGGAGACAGCCGGGTCCCAGCCGCAGCTGTCGGTGTCGGTCTCGGTGCTCTCGCTGGTCGTCACCTGGGGCCTGCTCCTGCTCATCTCCGCGCTGGACCGCCGCCGTGCGGGGAAGGACTCCTGATGACCACCACGACCGACCGACCCGCCGCGGTAGAGGCGCTGCGCGACTCACCGGGGGTGGGCGTCCGGCTGGCCGGGCTGACCCGGCGCTACGGCGATGTGCTGGCCCTCGACGGGCTGGACCTGGACATCGCGGGCGGGGAGTTCCTGGCGCTGCTGGGCCCCTCGGGGTGCGGCAAGACCACCGCGCTGCGGGCCATCGCCGGCTTCGAACGCCCGGACGGCGGCCAGGTGCTCATCGAGGGCCGGGACGTCACGAACACCCCGCCGTCCCGGCGCGACATGGGCATGGTCTTCCAGGCCTACAGCCTGTTCCCCAACCTGACCGTTGCCGAGAACGTGGCCTACGGGTTGCAGGTGCGGCGTCGTCCGGCCCGGGAGCGCAAGGCCCGGGCCGCAGAGCTGCTGGAGCTGGTCGGGCTGGCCGCCAACGCCGGCCGCTACCCGCACCAGCTCTCCGGCGGCCAGCAGCAGCGGGTGGCGCTGGCCCGGGCGCTGGCCGTCGCCCCCAAGGTCCTGCTGCTGGACGAGCCGCTCTCGGCGCTGGACGCCCAGGTGCGGGTGCAGTTGCGCGAGGATATCCGGCGGATCCAGCTCGATCTGGGCATCACCACCGTCTTCGTCCCCCACGACCAGGCCGAGGCGCTGTCGGTGGCCGACCGGGTCGGGGTGCTGCGGGCCGGCAGGCTGGAGCAGGTGGCCAGCCCCGACGAGCTCTACGAGCGGCCCGCGACGGCGTTCGTGGCCGAGTTCGTCGGCACGATGAACCGGATACCGGCTGTGCGGGCCGACGGCGGCGTCGAGCTGATGGGCGTGCCTCGTCCGACGGTGGGCGACGTGCCGGTCAGCGGGGACGTCGTCGCGCTGGTGCGGCCGGAGTCCCTGCTGGTCCGGGCGGACGACGCCGGGGTGGGCCGGGTGGTGACCCGGACCTTCTCCGGTGCCTCCACCCGGCTGGCGGTGGCGCTGCCCGACGGCACCGAGGTGGTGGCCGACGTGGCCAGCGCCGACAGTCAGCAGCTCACCCCGGGTACGTCGGTGACGGTCACCCCCGCCGAGCGGCCGGTGCTGGTCAGCGCGGTGTGAGGATGCACGGGTGAGTGCCCCGGATCGCCCCGCCCACCTCGACCGCTGCGACGACGACGGACGGGCCTGGCTGGAGCGGGCGGTCGCGCTGGTCGAGGCCGACGCCCGGCGCAGCGCGGACACCCACCTGCTGGTGTACCCGCTGCCGCCGGAGTGGGGCGTGCACCTCTACCTCAAGGACGAGTCGACCCACCCGACCGGCAGCCTCAAGCACCGGCTGGCCCGCTCGCTGTTCCTGCACGCGCTCTGCTCGGGCTGGATCTGCCGGGGGAGCACGGTGGTGGAGGCCTCGAGCGGCTCGACGGCGGTCAGCGAGGCCTA
>JAOPVM010000265.1 GCA_025966215.1 Klenkia sp. | reverse complement strand
GTGACGACGACGCTCGCGCCGGTGATCCGGGCGTCGACGAGGTCGCCGGGGTCGACCGCGGTGGCGCCGTCGACGCCCATGGCGGCGTGGACGGCGGGGAGCAGCTCGGCGTGCGTGGCGTCGATCTGCGCGTTCACCCGCGTCTGGACCTCCAGCAGGGCGTCGGCGATGCGGATCGCCGTCGGCAGGAGCTGGTCAGCGTGGATGGGGTTCCTCCGTGGGCGTGGGCGTGGGCGGGTGCGGGCGGGTGGGCAGGCGGGCGGCCAGGAGCTCGGCGAGGTGCTCGGCGCGGACGCCGCCGACCTGGTCGAGCTGGGTGCGACAGCTGAAGCCGTCGGCCAGGAAGGTCGCGCCCGGGCCGGCGGCGCGGACGGCGGGCAGCAGCGCGGTCTCGGCGACGGCGACCGACACCGTGTGGTGCCCGGCCTCGGCGCCGAAGTTGCCGGCCAGCCCGCAGCATCCCCCCACCGCCCCGACCTCGGCACCGGCAGCGGCCAGGAGCGCCCGGTCGGCCTCCCAGCCCAGGACGGCGTGCTGGTGGCAGTGCGGCTGGGCCACCCCGTGCACCCCGGTGAGGTCCGGCGGCGACCACCCGGGTCGGGTGGCCAGCAGCTCGGCCAGCGTGTGCGTGGCCGCGGCCACCCGGGTCGCGGCGTCGCCGGGCACCAGCTCCTCGGCGTCCCCGCGCAGCACCGCGGTGCAGGAGGGTTCGAGCCCGACGACCGGCAGTCCGACGTCCAGCGCGGCGACGGTGCGGGCCAGCCGGGTGCGGGCGGTGTCGAGCTGCCCGGTGGAGATCCAGGTCAGCCCGCAGCACACCGGCTCGGTCACCCGGACGGCGAACCCGGCGTCCTCCAGCACGGCGACGGCGGCCTGGCCCACCGCGGGGCTGAAGTGGTCGGTGAAGGTGTCCACGAACAGCACGACCGGGTCGCCGTCGGTGCGCACCGGGCGGGCGGCGAACCAGGCGCGGAAGGTCTGCTCGGCGAAGCGGGGCAGCGGCCGGGCGGGGTCGATGCCGCCGACCGCCCGGGCCAGCGTGGCCACCGCCGTCGTCCCCAGCAGGGCGTTGACCAGCCGGGGGGCGCGGGCGACGAGCCGGGCGGTGACCGGCAGCCAGCCCAGCGACCAGTGCGACCGGGGCCGCCACCAGCGGCGGTACCGGGCGTGCAGGGCCTCGGACTTGTAGGTCGCCATGTCGACACCGGCCGGGCAGTCCGACGCGCAGCCCTTGCAGGACAGGCAGAGGTCCAGCGACTCGAGCACCTCGGGGGCGCCCAGCCCGCCGACCAGGGTGCCGTTGGCGGCCTCCTGCAGCACCCGGGCGCGGCCGCGGGTGGAGTCCTTCTCGTCCCGGGTGGCCAGGAACGACGGGCACATCACCCCGCCGGTGTCCACCGCCGACGCCCGGCACTTCCCGACGCCCACGCACCGGTGTGCGGCCACCGACAGGTCCCCGCCGTCGTGCGGCAGGGTGAACACCCGGGAGGGCAGCGCCCGGGCCGCGGGCACCCGGAGGGTGGCGTCCAGCGGTTCGGGGTCGGTGATCACCCCCGGGTTGAGCAGCCCGGTCGGGTCGAAGGCGTGCTTGACCGCGGCGAACGCGGCGATCAGCTCCGGGCGGTACATCCGGGGCAGCAGCTCGCTGCGGGCCCGGCCGTCGCCGTGCTCCCCGGACACCGAGCCGCCGTACCCGGCGACCACGTCGGCCGCAGCGGTCACGAACTCCCGGTACACCCGGGGCCGGTCGGCGAACGGGAAGTCGATCCGGGCGTGCACGCAGCCGTCCCCGAAGTGCCCGTAGACCAGCGCGTCGAGCCCGTGGGCGTCGAGCAGGCCGCGGAAGTCCCGCAGGTAGGCGCCCAGGTGCTCGGGCGGGACGGCGGCGTCCTCCCAGCCGGGCCAGGCCGGTGCGCCGGCCGGGGTGCGACCGCCCAGGCCCGCGCCGTCCTCGCGGATCCGCCACAGCCGGACGGCGTCCGCGCCGCTGACGACGACGGAGTCCAGCGCCCCGGCATCGGCGACGAGCCGGCGCGCGGCGTCGGCCGCGTCGTCGGCGGAGGTGCCGCCCACCTCGACGAACAACCAGCCCTCCCCGCGCGGCAGGTCCGGGACGGCGTCCTGGCCCTTGCGGCCGCGGACGACCTGGACCAGCCGGGCGTCCAGGCCCTCGACCGCGCGCGGGGCGTGCGGGAGGAGCCCGGGTACGGCGTCCGCAGCGGCCGGCATGTCCGGGTAGCCCAGCACCACCAGTGCGGTCGCCGCCGGCACCCGGGCCAGGGAGACGGTGGCCTCGAGCAGGACGGCCAGGCTGCCCTCGCTGCCGGCGAGGAACCGGCCCACGTGCCGACCGCGCTCGGGCAGCAGGTGCTCCAGCGAGTAGCCCGACACCTGCCGGTGGAAGCGCCCGGACCCGGTGCGGATCGCGGCCAGCGCCCCGTCGACCACCGGCCAGAGGTCGACCGGGCCGGCCGAGCCCGGTCCGGCGGTGAACCGGTCGCCGGCGGCGGTGACGACGTCCAGGGTGACCACGGTGTCCGCGGCCCGGCCGGCGCTCATCGCGTGCGCCCCGCAGGCGTTGTTGCCGATCGTGCCGCCGAACGTGGCCCGGGAGTGGGTGGAGGGGTCCGGCCCGTAGGCCAGCCCGAACGGCGCACCGGCGCGGGTGACGTCGTCGAGCACCACCCCGGGCTGCACCGTGGCGGTGCCGGCGTCCGGGTCCAGCGCGAGGATGCGGGTCAGGTGCCGGGAGGTGTCCAGCACCAGGCCCGGGCCGATCGCGTTGCCGGCGATCGAGGTGCCCCCGCCCCGCATCGTGAGCGGCACACCCAGTTCCCGGCAGACCGCGAGCGCCGCCAGCACCTCGTCGCAGTGCCGGGGGTAGGCGACCGCGGTGGGGACGACGCGGTGGTTGGAGGCGTCCGAGCTGTACTCGGCCCGCCGCCGGGTGCCGTCCTCCACCTCGGCCAGCCCGGCCGCCCGCAGTGCCTCGACGAGGGTCATGCCGGCACCGCCG
>JAOPVM010000233.1 GCA_025966215.1 Klenkia sp. | reverse complement strand
CCAGCAGGCCGACCGGCTCAGACACCAGCGGCGTCCAGGGCGGCCCGGGCCATCGCCTGCGTGGCGGCGGGGTCGCTCATCAGCAACGGCACGGCGCGGACGTCGACCCCGGGCACGTCGGCGGTGTCGCTCTCGTGCACCAGCCACGCGTCGAGCAGACCGCCGTCCGAGCGGGCTCCGTAGTGCCGGCCGACGCCCTCGGCACTGATTTCGATGCCCAGCGCCGGCAGGCACCGGTCGGCCATCCCGCGGACGACGGAACCGCCCACGATCGGGGACAGCCCGACGACCCGCCCCGGGGTGGACAGCAGGGCCTCCCGCATCCCCGGCACACCCAGGACCGTGCCGACCGACACGACGGGGTTGGACGGCGCCAGGACCACCGCGTCGGCGGTGGCGAACGCCTCGACGACCCCGGGTGCCGGTCGGGCGTCCTCGACGCCCACCTGGACGAAGGCCGCGGGGTCCAGCGCCGCGCGGTGCTTGATCCACCACTCCTGGAAGTGGATGGCCTGCTGCCGACCGGTCTGCGGGTCGGTGACCACGACGTGGGTCTCCACCCGCTGGTCGCTCATCGGCAGCAGAGTCACCCCGGGCTGCCAGCGCTCGCCGAGGGCGGTGGTGACCTGGGAGAGCGGGTAGCCGGCGACGAGCATCCGGGTGCGGACCAGGTGGGTCGCCAGGTCCCGGTCGCCGAGGCCGAACCAGGTCGGTTCGGCACCGTAGGCGGCCAGTTCGTCCTTCACGGTCCAGGTCTCACCGCGCCGTCCCCAGCCCCGACCGGGGTCGATGCCGTCACCCAGCGTGTACATGACGGTGTCCAGGTCGGGGCAGATCCGCAGCCCGTGCAGGGTGACGTCGTCCCCGGTGTTCACCACGGCCGTGATCGTGACCCCTGGGGCTGCTGTGACGAGCCCGGCCAGGAAGCGGGCGCCGCCGACCCCACCGGCGATGACCACGATCTCCATGCACGCCATGGTGCCCGATGGCAAGTCCCGTTCGGGACGGCGGGAGTCCGTCGGGTCGATCTGCATGAAACGCGGGGGGTCCGTGGGCAGATGTCGTGCATGGGGGCGGCGTGTCGAGGGCTTTCGTGACCCTGTCGAGACCCTCCGTGACACCTGTGACTCGTGGTACTCGGCGTTACACCTGGCCGACTTGACCCGGGCACAACGACACGCGTGTAATTCCCCCGGTGTCACCAGGTGCACGGCCTCCGGGAACAGCCCGGAGATCACGCACCGTGACGAAGGCGAGAGGGGACGCATCGTCATGGCAGAGGTGTCGTGGTTGAGCGATTACAAGCAGCAGACTCCGGCGGGGAACTCCGCCTACGGCATGGCCGCGCTGGGGGGCGCGGACTGGAACGCCGGTCTGGAGGACGACCAGAGCTGGCAGGAGCGCGCCCTGTGCGCCGAGACCGACCCGGAGGCGTTCTTCCCCGAGAAGGGCGGCTCCACCCGGGAGGCGAAGAAGATCTGCACCGGGTGCGAGGTCAAGATGGAGTGCCTGGAGTACGCCCTGGGCAAGGACGAGCGTTTCGGGATCTGGGGCGGCCTGTCCGAGCGTGAGCGTCGTCGGCTGCGTCGTCGCGCCGTCTGATCGACCGGGTCGATGACGACCCGCGTCACGGCCGGACGTGCCGGCCTGGTGCGTGAGATCCGCACCGCCGCACCGCTCCTCAGCGCCGTCCGAGGGCCGGTCACCGCCCGCGGGCCGTGGCTGACGATCGCCGCCCAGGCGTCGTCGGCCCGCCTGCACGCGGTCCTCGTCGAGTCCCACCAGCCGGGCCGTCCCCGCGGGGCGGCCCTGCTGTCGTCCCGGCGGCACGGACCGATCACGACCATGCGCCTGCTGGGGGACGGCGACCTCCCCGTCCCGCCGGGCAGTCCACCTCACCGGCTCCCCGTGGCCGACGCCGACGCAGCCGACGAGCTCGCCCGGGGCGTCGTCGACCTGCTCGACGCCCAGCGCGGCCGGTGGGCACTCCGGCTCACGGGCCTGCCCCTCGGGGACCCGGTGCTGGCAGCCCTGGCCGACCGGCTGGGCACCGGCGCGTCCTTCGGCACCGACCGCACCAGGGTCCTGGTGGACGACCTGGACACCGTCGGCGACGTGCGCCGCTCCCGGGACCCCGGGGACCTGGAGCGGTGGCTCCCGGCCCTGCTGGCGCGACGGCCCGCAGGGACCCCGCTGGCCCACCTGCAGGCCGCTGCGCGCGTGCACTGCGCCCTGGGGGTCCTGGAGCACGCCGTCGTGGTACGCCGTGGTCAGGTCGTCGGCGGGCTGGTCACCCTCGACGAGGGTGGGGTGCGCCGGCCGTGGTGGGGCTCCTCGGACGTCGGTGGCCTGAGCTCCGCGCCGGGTCAGCCGGCCGTGTCGTTCAGCGCGGCCTCGTGGTCGGTCAGCCGGTCTGCACGACGCTGAGGCCGTCGTCGGCCAGCGTCGACGTGCTGCTGCCCCCCAGGCTGAACTCACCCGTCGCAGGCGCCGCGCCGTCCCGGAAGCGGCCGTCGGGGCCGGCCTGCACCGTCAGGGAGTAGCTGCGGCCGGTGTAGGTGGGCGCGGAGCCGTTGGGCCGGGTGTAGGTGGCGAAGTCGCCGCTGATCTCGAACTCGCCGTCGCGCGCCGTCACCCGCAGCTCCGGGGTGGCGAGGTCGGCGTACTCGGTGAGCGCCGGGGTGCAGCCCGCGGCCGCCGGGTCGACCGGGGCGACCGCCTCCAGGCAGTTCCACGTCGGCAGGGTGAGGTGGACCAGCCCGGTGTCACCGTCGGTGGACAGGCTCAGCGCGGGGGCGGTGACCGTGGCGCCGACCGCGCGCGGCTCGAGGACGATGCCACCGAAGGACAGCCGGGCCGACAGGCCGTCGTCGCCCAGCGGGACGCTGACCCTGGCGAGGTCGCCGGCTGCCGCGGCGGTGAGGGGC
>JAOPVM010000231.1 GCA_025966215.1 Klenkia sp. | reverse complement strand
GACGTTGATCTCGGTGACGGTGCCGGCGAGCTGGTTACGCGTGGACAAACGCATGGTCTTCTCCTCAGATCACGGGGTGGTCGACGGCGACGGTATGGCCCGCTGACCTGCCCCGTTGCCATCCGCTGAGCACGGTCGCGCACCTGCGGTACCCCGGGCGCGCCACCGACCGCACGTCGGGAAGCAGTGAGTCCGACGCCACACCTGCGACGTTGCACGACCGCTGCGACCGCAACCGGTGTGCAACCGTCCGTGGCGCACCGTCGGGACTGCCGGGTAGGTCACGGGGGACGACGCCGTCCCCGGTCTGCCCGGCCCCGGCACCCCCGGGCACCCTGGGAGGACCTACTCCGTGACGCTCACCGCAGAACCCAGCACCCAGCTCGACCGCCTCCGCTTCTTCATCGACGGCGAGTGGGTGGCACCCCGCGGCGGCGAGACCCACACCGCCCTGGAGGCGGCCACCGAGGAGGTCCTCGGGACCGCGGCCATGGGCACCGAGGCCGACATCGACGCCGCCGTGCAGGCCGCCCGCCGCGCGCTGGACGAGGGCCCCTGGGGCCGGACCACCGCCGAGGAGCGGGCCGCGGTGATGGAGCGCTTCGCCGACGCCCTGGAGAAGCGCGCCGACGCCACCAGCACCCTGGTCAGCCGGGAGAACGGGATGCCGATCGGCCTCTCGACCGCCTTCAACGGCGCCGCCCCGGCCGGCCTGCTGCGGATGTACGCCCAGATCGGCCGCCAGACCGAGTTCGAGTCGGTACGGCCCAGCCTGTGCGGCGCCACCATCGTGCGCCGAGAGCCGGTCGGCGTCGTCGGCGCCATCACCCCGTGGAACTACCCGCAGGTGCTGGCGATGATGAAGATCGCCCCCGCGCTGGCCGCCGGCTGCACGATCGTGCTCAAGCCCTCCCCCGAGACCGCCCTGGACACCTACGTGTTCGCCGACGCCGCCACCGAGGCCGGCCTGCCCCCGGGCGTGCTGAACATCGTGCTGGCCGGCCGGGAGGCCGGCGCCTCCCTGGTCAGCCACCCGCTCGTCGACAAGATCGCCTTCACCGGGTCGACGGCCGCGGGCCGGCTCATCGGCGCCGAGTGCGGCCGGCTGATCCGACGGATGACCCTGGAGCTGGGTGGCAAGTCCGCCGCCGTCGTCCTCGACGACGCCGACATGGGGACCTTCCTGGCCGGCCTCGACGGCGCCTCGTTCATGAACAACGGCCAGACCTGCACCACCCAGTCGCGCATCCTCGCCCCCCGGAGCCGCTACGACGAGGTCATCGACGCCCTCGCCGACTACTGCAAGAACCTCGTCGTCGGCAACCCGCTCGACACCTCGACCACGCTGGGCCCGATGGCCAGCGAGGTGCACCTGGGCCGGGTGAACAGCTACATCGACATCGGCAAGAGCTCCAACGCCCGGCTGATCACCGGCGGCGGACGCCCGCAGGGGCTGGACAAGGGCTGGTTCGTCGAGCCCACGGTCTTCGCCGACGTCGACAACGCCGACCGGCTGGCCCGCGAGGAGGTCTTCGGCCCCGTCTACGCCGTCATCCCCTACGACACCGACGAGCAGGCCGCCGCGATCGCCAACGACAGCGAGTTCGGCCTGGGCGGCTCGGTGTTCACCAGCGACGAGTCCCGCGGCATCGAGTTCGCCCGCACGGTCCGCACCGGGACGATCGGCGTGAACTACTACCAGCTGGACCTCGGTGCGCCCTTCGGCGGCATGAAGGCCAGCGGCGTCGGGCGCGAGCTGGGCCCCGAGGCCATCAACGCCTACCTCGAGTACAAGTCCGTGTTCGTCAGCGCCGACCAGCTCCCCAGCTGAGGGACACCGGGGTGCTGGCGCACGACAGCCGGCCAGCACCCCGGCACCCTCACGACCGCGACCCTGAGGTCGTGGAACGGACTGGGAAACGGAGTCTGTAGGACCGGATGCCGGGGTGTGTGGGCCACACCGCGCAGCTGGCGGTTGCCTTCACGCGTTGCCGTGAGGTGGGTCCGACCGGTGTCGGTCAGGGCTCAGCTCACACCGGCGTGACGTAGCCACGGGCCACCTGCTCGGTGACCACCCACACTGCGAGGACCTCGGCGACGAGCAGGCCCACCAACACCAGCAGCTGGGCCGTGCCGGCCTGCACCGCCGTCCCGCCACCCAGCAGCACCCCCACGTAGGCGCCGGGCAACGTCACCAGCCCCACGGTCCGGGTCTGGTCCAACGCCGGGACCAGGGCCGTGGCAGCCACAGGGCGGGCGACCTCGAGCACCGCCTCCCGCGGGAGGAACCCCAACGCCAGCGCCGCCTCGACCTCACCGCGACGCAGCTCCAGCTCGTCCAGCAACCGGCGGCCGGCCAACGACGTGGCGCTCATGGCGCCACCGATGAGGATCCCGACGATCGGCACGAGGGCAGCCCCCCGCAGCGGGACCGACCCGCTGGCCACCACCAGCGCCACCACGGGCAGCACGCCCACGGTGATCGGCGCCCCCAGCCTGAGGACACGACCCACCACACCTGGACGGCGGAAGCCGCCACCGGTCACCCGCGCGGCCGACGTCGCCGCCGCCACGCCGAGCATCAGCAACGCGAACGCCATCGAGGCCCACAACGACCCCACCACTGCCACGATCACCAGCGACACCGCCGCCAGCTGCACCGCCGCCCGCACCGCCGCCACCACCAGGGGCCGTTCCTGGCCCAGCCCCGACAGGCGCGCCGCCACCGCCCCCAGCACCACCAGCACGCCCAGGACGACGGCCAGTCCCGGCCCCACCACGACCACCGAGGACCCCATGCCGGTCATCGTGTCCTGCGCACCCGGCATCTGGGTCAGACTGGGGTCCCCTTCCCACCTGTCGAGAGACCACCTCGACGACCCGCCGGCATGCGGGTACTGGCTGGCCGTCGCAGTGACATTCCGCGCCGCCGACGAGGGACCAGACAACTCGTTGGCATCGCCCCTCCTCGCGGTCCCGATGCAGGGAGGGTGACGAGGTCGCAGCTCCGCGCAGACGACGTCGAGCGGACGTGACCGTCGATCACGGTGTCGCGACCCATCATGGCGTCATGGCCGACGCGCAGTCCCGGATCCTCGTGGTGGAGGACGACCACGCCCTGCGCGATCTGGTTGCCCGGGGCCTCCGAGAGCAGGGGTTCACCGTCGTGACCGCCGCTGACGGCTCACGTGCACTCGCGACCGTCGCGCGGCCGGACTCCACGGGGTTCGACGCGATCGTCCTCGACATCGGGTTGCCCGACTCCGACGGACGCGACGTGTGCCAGGCGCTCCGGGCGCGCGGGTTGACGATCCCGGTGGTGTTCCTGACCGCCCGCGACCAGCTGCACGACGTGCTGTCGGGATTCGCCGCCGGCGCCGACGACTACCTGGCCAAGCCCTTCCACGTCAGCGAACTCGCAGCCCGGTTGCGGGTGGGCATCCGGCGGGGGGCTCCCCGGCAGCCCGACCCGGGCGGGCTGTGCCTCGACCCCACCCGGCACGCGCTGATCGGGCCGACCGGCACCCAGCGGCTGACACCCACGGAGTTCCGGGTCCTGGCCGCGCTGATGGGGAGACCCGGGGAGGTGGTGCGGCGCCGGGATCTGCTGGCCGCCGGCTGGCCCGACGGGGCGATCGTCTCGGAGAACACGTTGGACCAGTACCTGACCCGGCTCCGCCGAAAGATCGAGGCTGCCGGGGAACCCGGGCGGGCGATCACGACCGCCCACGGCGTGGGGTACACCTTCACGTGAGGGTCCCCGCGGGCCTCCGCCCCTCCCCCACCCGGAGCCTGCGCAGCCGGCTGTCCTGGTCGGCCTCCCTGGTCGTCGCGGTCTGGGTGCTGCTGCTGGCCGTCGGGGGAAACGCGTTGTTCTCCCGCGTCCTGGCCGGGCAGGCCGACGGCGTCCTGCAGGCCCGCGCCGAGGCGGTGGCCCAGACGGTCCAGGTCGCAGCTGACGGGACGGTGTCGATCCTGGAGAACCAGGACGACCAGGCACTGGACGTCGGCACGTGGATCTTCGACAGCCGCGGTGGCGTCGTCGAAGCCCCGCCGGGGAGTTCAGCGGAGCTGACGTCGGCGGCCGCCGGGCTGGCGTCGGCCGGGGCAGGCACCACCGACGTCGAGGGCCTCGAGACCCTGCGGTTGCTGTCGCTCCCGGTGGTCGAAGACAGCGAGCAGGTGGCGGCAGTGGTCACCAGCACCTCGCTGTCGCCCTACGGCCAGGTGGAGCGGGCTGCGCTGGTGGGTAGCGTCGCGGTCGCTCTGCTCCTCGTCCTGGTCGTGCACCTGGTCCTACGCGCCACCGTCACCCGCGCCCTGCGGCCGGTGCAGCAGATGAGCGCCCAGGCCGGCCGGTGGAGCGCCGACGACGTCGAACACCGCTTCGGTGCCGATCCGCGACCGGCCGAACTGGCTGACTTGGCCGAGACCCTGGACCAGCTGCTCGACCGGCTGGCCGCAGTCATCCGGCACGAGCAGCGCTTCTCCGAGGAGCTCTCCCACGAGCTGCGCACCCCCCTGGCCCGGGTGCAGGCCGAGATCGACCTGGTGACCGCGCAACCGCGCACCGCTGCCGACGTGGCCGCGGCACACGCCGCGATCGACCGGTCGACCAGGTCGATGCGCGGCATCCTGGACACGATGATGTCCGCGGCCCGCAGCGCCGGGGCCCGAGCACCGGGGCGCGCCCGGTTGGCCGAGGTGCTGCACCACCTCGCCGACCCCGACGGGTCGCGGACCGGCACGGCCGTCGAGGTCATCTGCGACCCCGAGCTCGTGGTGGGCACCGATGGGGACGTCGCACTGCGGGCCCTGTCCCCGGTGGTCGACAACGCCGTCCGGTTCGCCCGGACCCGCGTACAGCTGGTGGCGAGGGAGGCCGACGGCCAGATCCACATCGTCGTCACCGACGACGGTCCGGGCATGTCCGCCCAGGTCGCCCAGCGAGCCTTCGAGCCCGGGTTCCGCGGCGACCCCGATGACGGTCACGGCGGAGCAGGTCTGGGCCTGGCCCTCTCCCGCCGCCTCGTGGTCGCCGCGGGCGGTTCGATCTCGGCCGCGCCCTCGACAGCCGGCGGTCTGGTGGAGGTCCTCCTCCCCCGCGCCTGACCAGCCCGTCGGCAGGCGTTCAGGCCGCGTACAGACGTACCGGCCGATCGTGCGGGCATGAGCGCCTTCCTGGACCCGACACACCTGATCAACACCTTCGGGCTCGTCGGCATCGTGGTCGTCCTCTTCGCCGAGTGCGGCCTGCTGGTGGGCTTCTTCCTGCCCGGGGACTCGCTGCTCTTCACCGCCGGCCTGCTGGCCGCCGACGGTCTGATCGCGCCGCTGTGGGTGATGCTGATCCTGCTGCCGTTGGCGGCGATCTCCGGGAACCTGGTGGGCTACTGGATCGGACGCACGGCCGGCCCGGCCGTCTTCCACCGCCCCGACCGCCGGTTCTTCACAGCCGGGCACGTCACCCGCTCACAGGCGTTCTTCGATCGCAACGGCGCACGCACGATCCTGCTGGCCCGCTTCGTTCCCGTCGTCCGCACGTTCGCCACCGTCATGGCCGGGGCATCCCGGATGGACCTGCGCCGCTACGCCCTGTACTCGGTCATCGGCGGCGTCACCTGGGCCGCCGGGGTGACCACGCTGGGCTTCTGGTTGGGCCAGATCGCTCTCGTCCGTGACCACGTCGAGCTGTTCATCCTCGGCATCGTGGCCGTCTCCCTGGTCCCCGTCGTCATCGAGGTCGTCCGGGGACGGCGAGCGCGGGTCTGGGACTGACTCGAGGATCCGCAGGCCGGCAAGGGCCGTGGCGGCCACAGTCGCGGTCACCCGACCGGGTTCTGGCCCCACGCCGGCGGCCCAGCGCCGACCCCGTCGTCCCCGCATCGGGCTGGCCCGGCCACCCGCGTTCGTCCCGGGGTTCTCCCGGTCCGGCGGCGCGATCACTGCTGGCCTGTACACCCGGCCGCGCGAGACCGGTACTCCTTCCTGCTGCGATCCCCGCCGTGCTGGGCTCGGGCCGCTCCCAGGCCTACGAGATGCTCAGCGGGAGCCTGGTTGCTGAGCTACCTGGAGCGGGGCAGCTTCCTGCCGTTCGTGGTCCACCGGATCGTCCTGGGGTCCTGGTGCTGGGCCTGGTGGGCACTGGCGCCATCGGTGCCTTCTGACCCGGTGTCGCCGATCCCGTGGATCGGTCGCACTGGTCGGCCGTCGACCCCGACGGCCCGGCACCGATGTCGCGGAGCTGCTCGAGGACCCGGTAGCCCTGCAGCCCGGGCAACACGATGTCCAGGACGAGGACGTCGTACCCACCCCGCCACGCGGCGTCGCGGCCACTGCTCCCGTCGTGGGCCAGGTCCCCGGTGTGCCCATCGGCGCGGAGCCCCCGGGTGATCGCGCGGGTCAGACCCACCTCGTCGTCCACGAGGAGCACCTTCATGACGCGACGTCCCTGGTGGAAGGGACCGCAGCCGGGTGAGGAGCCGGGGCCGGCCCGCTCGCCCGGGCGGCCATGACCGGCCGGGCGGTCCCGCAGCAGGTGTCGTCACCGGCGACCGGTCTCTGCGGGCCGGCCGGCTGTGCCCAGGGAGGCCGGCTCCGTCGGTGGTGGCTGGTCGCGCTCGGACACCGACAGGTAGCTCACGACACCCAGGATGGTGATCAGGAAGACCACGCTGGTGAGCGTGGTTCCCAGACCCAGCCCGCCGTCGACCCTGGCCTGGGAGAACCCGTCACCCAGCGAGGCGCCCAGGGGTCGGGTGAGCACGTAGGCGATCCAGAAGGTGAGGATCGCGTTGGCCGTGAAGACCAGGCGGCTGGCCGCGACCGCGCCGATGAGGACGGCGAAGAGCAGGGCCGACAGCCAGTAGCCGACGCCGAGGCTCTCGGCGACGAGGTCCCCGGCCGCGGTGCCCAGGGCGAAGGTGAACAGGATCGCCGACCAGTAGAACGCCTCCCGGCGGCGGGTCACGATCGAGTGGATCGACAGCGTCTTCTCGACGGCGTACCAGGCCGCGAACGTGACGGCCAGGGCCACGCTGAACAGCGCGGTGGTCACCCCGAGCGGGACCCCGGCGTTGTCGGTGAGGTTGTCGGTGATCAGGGTGCCCACGACGCTGATCAGCACCACGGTGGCCCAGTACAGCGGCGGGATGTAGCGGCGGGCCCCCAGCTGGACGCCCAGCACGACGACGAAGACCGCGCTGACGGCGAGGGTCGTCCCGGTGAGACCGAGTCCCAGGGTGCCGTCGAGGTAGTCCGCCGCCGTCTCACCGACCGTGGTGGCCAGGATCTTGATGACCCAGAACCAGATGGTGACCTCGGGGACCTTGTTGAGCAGGGCACGCGCCGTCGTGGCGGCCGTCGGAGTGGACATGGCGGCAGCCTGGGCGCCGAACCCTGCACAGGACCTGAACACCTTCCCGCCTGGTAGGTCGGTGTGGGCAGGACGCCGGCGTCGTCGGACGCCTGCTCAGCGCGCTGGGCGCTCGCATGCCCGTCGCCACCATCGTCCCGGCCGCCGTCGGTGGCCCGGACGCCCTGTGGGCGCGCGTCCCGGTGCCATGGTGCTCACCGCGGCGTCGTGTGGCTGCTGGTCGGGGTGTGTTCCCCCTGCTCCCGCGCACCTGCCCCGGGCTGACCGGACCGCCGGGCAGGCGGACCGTTCGAGCCCCCTTCAGGCCGCCGGTCGCACCGTACGGACAGGACCACTCTCGAGCCGCTCCCCGCCGGTGGGGATCACCAGATGCGGTTCAGTGGGACGCGAGGGGCCCCTGCACCTGGTTCACCACCAGGTCGTGCAGCTCGACCAGACGCCCGTGGAGCAGTTCCCGGGCCGAGAGCCCGTCGTCGGGCACCGGGTCGCTCGCGCAGTCCATGACGATCCGACGGCGGTCGGCGATGATCGTGCTCGCCTCGGCGATGGTCAGTGCCGCACAGCGATCGGCCTCGGGTCGGACGGTCCGGGCAGCGTGCCGGGAGATGTGCGCACTGATGGCCGCTTGTGCCCGCCGTTGCAGCCCACGCTCCCAGAGGGCGAGGCCCGGGTGGCCCAGCAGGTCCTCGAGGGTCGTCCGCCCACCGGGTTCGGTGAGTCGCTCGAGATGGGCCGCGACGACGTCGCTGACCACCCCGATGAGCTCGGACCCCGTCCTGTGGCGCTCGGGGTTGTCCGCGAGGTGGTCGGCGATCTGGACCCAAGGGCAGCGGTCCTGGAAGAACAGGTCCTCCTTGTGGGGGAAGTGGTTGTAGACGGTCGCGGCCGCGACGTCGGCAGCAGCGGCGATGCGCGTGACCGACGTGGCGGCGAAGCCGTGGAGGGCGAACAACTGGCGGGCCGTCACCAGGATCCTGTTCCGAGTGCGAGCGCGCTTCCGGCTGCGACGGTCAGTGCCTGGGGTGGGGACCACGCGCAGATGGTTCGATCCGGGACGCCGAGATGCAAGCGCGACGGGCGTCGACGGGGAGAACGCGTCATCCGCGTATCGACACCCGCCGGTCACCGGTCGGCGTGCGACATCCCGGCTCGGACGTGCTCCAGGGGTGGCCGCTCCGCCGGCGAGAAGGGCCGACACTCCGGGTCCGCCCCCGACACCCCGGCCGGGAACCTGCGCGGCATCGTGACCGCGCACGCCGCGGGGCTGCATCGAGATCCGCACCATCCAGCCCACGCCGTACCCGGTGCCGACCGGACCGACCGGCGCACTCATTCTCCTCAGCGGGTTGGCATCCGTGGCGGCCCGCCCACCTGCACCTGTGGTCGGTGCGCCCGGCCACCGCACCGTCACGACCCAGCTCTCCGCCGCCGGTGGCGACGACTTCGTCCTCGGGGACGTCTGCACGACCTGCTGTGGTCGCTGCCGCTGTCTCCCCTCCATGCAGGTGCAGGTCACGCCCTGACCGAGCACCCGTCGGCGCTGACCCGGGACCGGCGGCCGCTCAGACGTAGCTCGGACCGTCGACGAGCGGGTGGGCCCGGAGGAAGTCCTCGTCCACCTCCACCCCCAGTCCGGGAGCGGTCAGCGGGCTGACCGTGCCGTCGGCCGCGAGCTGGTAGGGGGTGGACACCAGCTCGTCCCGGAAGCGGTTGCGGCGGGAGACGTCGGCCTCGAAGTACCCACCGTTGTCGACGGCCGCCAGCAGGTGGATGGTCGCGGCCATGTTGATGCCGGTCATCGAGGTGTGCGGGTGGACGGGGAGCTTCCAGGCCGAGGCCATGGCCGCGATGCGCATCACCTCGGTCACGCCGCCGGCCTTGGAGAGGTCGGGCTGGAGGATCGAGACGACGCCGTCCTCGACGAGGCGGTGGAACTCGAACCGGGTGTAGTGGTTCTCGCCGGCGGCCAACGGCACGGAGGTCAGCGCGGCCGCCCGCGCGTAGGAGCGGTGGTCGTGCGCCGGGAAGGGTTCTTCCAGCCACCCCACCCGCAGCTCCTCGAAGGGTCGGGCGACCGCCCTGACGTCGTCGAGGTCGTAGCCGGTGTTCGCGTCGGTGAGCAGCACGAGATCGTCGCCGAACGCGGAGCGGACCGCGGCGACCCGCGCCACGTCGGCGGCCGCAGCGTCGCCCACCCGGAGCTTCAGGGCGAGGAAGCCGGCGCGCCGATGGGGCTCGATCTCGGCCAACAGGTCGTCGACGGGCTGGAAGCCGAACGCGATGCCGCCGGCGTAGGCCGGGATCGAGCGGGGGCGTCCACCGAGCAGCGTGCACAGTGGCATCCCCGCAGCCTTACCCCGGATGTCCCAGAGGGCCGTGTCCACCCCGCTGAGGGCCATGACCGCGGCAGCACCCATGCCGTGGCTGGCCAGCTGGCGCCGGTAGACGGTCTGCCACACGCCGACGACGTCGAGGGGGTCCAGTCCGAGGACCAGGTCGCGGATCGTCGTCCGGACGAGGTGCGCGACTGCACCCGGAGCCCGACCGTGGTGCGCCTCCCCCCAGCCCACCAACCCGCTGTCGGTCACCACCTTGACGACGACCGCATCCCGCTTGACCGCCGTCCCGACCCCCAGGCTGACCCGCTCGTGCGGCGCGAGCTCGAAGGTGGTGCCGAACGCCTCGACCTCCACGATCGTCACGGCCGGCTCACAGGGCCGCGGACCCGACGGTGAGGCCTCCACAGACGTAGAGGACCTGGCCGGTCACGAACCCCGAGTGGTCGCCCAGGAAGAAGTCGACGGCGTGGGCGACGTCGTCGGGGGTGCCCATCCGGCGGACCGGGACCGCGTCGACGATCGCCCGGGTCGTCGCCGCGTCGTTGGCGGCCTCGAACAGCGTGGTCGCGATGGGGCCCGGGCCGACGGCGTTGACGGTGATCCCCGCGGGGCCCAGCTCCAGGGCCCACACCCGGGTCAGACCCAGCAACCCGGCCTTCGCGGCGGCGTAGGCCGTGCGCTCGGCCTTCCCGAGGGCGGCGCGGGACGACATGTTGACCACTCGACCGAACCCTGCAGACCGCATCCCGGGCAGCACCGCCTGGGTGCACTGCACCGCGCACCGCAGGTTCAACGCGAAGGACGCGTCGACGTCGTCCAGCGACTGGTCCTCCAGCCGGCCGGGGAACACCGCCCCGACGTTGTTGACCAGGCGGGTGATCGGCCCGTCGGCCAGCACCTCGGCCAGGCCGTCGGCCGTCGACGCCGGGTCGCGCAAGTCGGCAAGCACTCCCCGACCGGCGGTGCTCACCTGACGATCCAGCGTCACGACGTCCCAGCCGCGCGCCAGGCCCAGGTCGACCACCGCTCGGCCGATCCCGGAGGCGCCGCCGGTCACCAGCAGTCGTTCGTGCACGTCAGCTCCTCAGACGGTGGCGATGGGCGTGACCGGCGAACCGGTGGCCCCGGGCAGCCGCAGGGGCGGCGCGGTCAGCAGGAACCGAGACCGGCCCTGGGCTCTCAGGTGGTCGGCCAGGGGTCCGACGTGCCAGAGCTCCCCCAGGTGGACCCCCAGCTCGAACAGGCACAGGCGGTGCAACGGGAGGGCGGGTTCCTGGTCCAGCGCCCGCCCGGGGGGAAACGCCTCCACGGCGTAGTTGTCCGCGGCCAGCGCGGCGATCCCGCTGTCCCGGACCCAGGCCCGCAGCTCGGGATCGGCCCCGTCCAGGACCGCGCCGGAGTCCAGCACCGCGCGGGTCGGCGTCCCACCGCAGGCGAGGAGTGCGGTCGCGAAGCCGGTGTGCAGGACGACGACGTCCCCGGGTTCGACGAGGACGCCGTCGGCGGCCAACACCGCCTCGAGCTCGGCCCACCCGACCCTGGTGCGGCCGGGGCCGAGGTGGGCGGCCAGGTCCACCAGCACTCCACGACCCTGCACCCCGTGGCCGGCCATGTGGCTGATGTCGACCGGACCGGCGTGTGACGTCGAGGCCCGGCCGTCCTCGGCCCCGGACACGTCACCGAGGCTGCCGATCCCCGCCAGGCCGGTCTGGTCGGCGGCGGGTCCCCGCACCTCGATGCCGGCCCGCCAGCCGTTGTAGTAGACCGGCTCGGCCACCCCGTCCCCGTCGGCGTCGAAGAAGGCGCCGGCGTGGCCGAACGCGTCCCACTGGGTCGAGTACTGGGTGTGCAGCACGACGAGGTCGTCGCAGACCAGGTCGTCGGCGCCGGGCACGGCCCGGGACATCGCGCAGTGGAAGTTCACCGCGCCGGCCCGCAGCGTGGGTCGCACGACCGGTGGCATCCGGTTGGCGTTCAGCGACGTCCCGCCGGGGAGGTCCAACGGCAGGGACAGGCTGAAGGCGACCCCGTCACGGACCTCGGCGATCCCCCGCAGCACCTGTTCGGGCCCCATGGTGGTCAGCCGACCGAGCACGTCATCGGGACCGAAGTCACCCCAGGTCGACCCTTCCGGCCGACGCCGCCACCGCTGCACGGGTCCAGTGATCCACGATCCGAGCCGACGGTCCAGGACGAATAGGCTCTGCATCCATCTCCCAGGGCTATGGATCGGGGTTCGGCGTGGACCTGCGCGACCTGCAGGCGTTCGTGGCCGTCGCCGAGGAACTGCACTTCGGCCGGGCCGCGCAACGGCTGCACATGGCCCAGCCACCGTTGTCCAGCCGGGTCCGCCGGATGGAGCGCGAACTGGGCCTGCTGCTGTTCGACCGGAGCACCCGCAGTTGCCGCTTGACCGACGCCGGGGAACGCCTCCTGCCCTCGGCACGGAAGGCCCTGCAGGGCGTCGATGCGGTCGGCGAGACCGCCGCAGCCATCGCAGCGGGCGAGCTGGGCAGGGTGCGGATCGGTTTCGCCGGCGCCTCCAGCCAACGCTCCCTCCCGCTGCTGACCAGCGCCGTCCGCCGAGCCCACCCGGGGATCGAGCTCGTCCTGCGGTCCCAGACCTACGTCTTCACCGCCTTCGACATGCTGGCCTCGGGCGAGCTGGACCTGGCCTTCGTACGTCTGCCGATCGGCAGACAGGGCCTGAGCCACCGAGTGGTCGAGATCGAGCAGCTGTTGTGCGCCCTCCCGGAGGGCCACCGCCTCGCCGAGCAGGAGACGGTGTCCCTGATCGACCTCGTCGACGACGACTTCGTGGGGCTGCCGACCGACCAGGGGTCGATGCTGCAGGCCCGGATGGTGAGCGCCTGCGTCCAGGCCGGCTTCCGCCCCCGGGTGGTCCAACGCGCCCCCGACTCGAGCACGGTGCTCGCCTTGGTGGCGGCCGGTGCGGGTGTGACGGTGACACTGAGCTCGGTCCGCCCCGCCCAGACGGTGGGGCTGGTCTACCGACCGCTGCACGACCTGCCCGACGACCGGATGCAGGCTGCTTTGGCGTGGCGCACCGACGACGACAGCCCCAGTCTGCGCGCCGTGCTCGACGTGGGTGAGACCGCGCTGCCCACCCCCGATCCGGACGCCCGGGGTATGGATGCGCGCTGATCAGGTCTTGGACGGGGCCCGGTGCGCTCCGTAGCGTCCTGAGGGTGCAGATCGAGGAGGTCCGGGCGATCCCCTTCTCCATCCCGTACCGCAAGCCGTTGCTCTTCGCGAGCGGTCAGGTGGACGTCGCCGACCACGTCCTGGTCCAGGTGGTGACCACCGACGGCGTGGTGGGCACCGCGGAGGCGCCTCCCCGCCCCTACACCTACGGCGAGACACAGGCCTCGATCGTCGCCGCGGTCAGGGACCTGTTCGCGCCGGCGATCCTGGGCCTGTCCGTCCTGGACCGCGAACCGGCCCGCGCCCGGATGGCCCGCACGGTCGGCAACCCGACGGCGAAGTCGGCCATCGACATGGCCATGTGGGATGCCTGGGGGAAGACCGTCGGCCAGCCCGTGCACCGCCTGCTGGGCGGGTTCACCGACGGACTGCGGGTCAGCCACATGATCGGCTTCGACGCCCCGCAGGTCATGGCGGAGGAGGCAGCGCGGATCCGCGCCGAGTACGGGATCACGTCGTTCAAGGTCAAGGTCGGACGCCGTCCGATCGACGACGACGTCGCCGTCTGTCGGGCACTCCGCGAGGGTCTGGGCGAGGAGGTCGAGCTGTACCTGGACGGGAACCGTGGCTGGACGCCCTCGGAGTCCGCCGACGCCCTCCGGCGGTTGCGCGACGTGGGCCTCAGCAGGGTGGAGGAGCTGTGCCCAGCCGACGACGTGCTGGGACGGCGGTGGCTGGTCGCCCGCTGCGACGTCCCCTTCGTCGCCGACGAGAGCGTGCCCACCCCCGCCGACGTCACCCGTGAGCTCCTCGCGGGATCGGCCACCGCCATCAGCATCAAGACGGCCCGGACCGGCTTCTCCGACTCGCTGCGCGTGGCGCACCTGGCGGAGGGGCTGGGGGCCGAGGTCGTCATCGGCAACCAGATCGACGGTCAGGTCGGGAGTGCCTGCGCGCTGGCCTTCGGCGCCGCGCTCCGCACCACCTCCCGCTACGCGGCCGAGCTGTCGAACTTCCTGGACATGTCCGACGACCTGCTCACCGAGCCCCTGGTCGTCGCCGACGGGCGGATGGCGGTCCGACCCGGGCCGGGGATCGGCTTCGAGATCGACGACGACAAGCTGCAGCGCTACCGGGACGACCAGTGACCGGGCGCACCACGAGCGAGGAGTGACGATGCCGTCCACCGAGGTCTACCTGGTCAGCGGGGCGCGCACGCCCCAGGGCAAGTACGGCGGTGCCCTGTCCGGGGTCCGACCCGACGACCTGGCCGCCCTCGTCGTCGGGGAGGCGCTGCGCCGCTCCGGGGCGCCGGCGGAGTTCATCGAGGAGGTCGTGCTCGGTGCGGCCAAC
>JAOPVM010000225.1 GCA_025966215.1 Klenkia sp. | reverse complement strand
GGTGGCGACATCGCCGGCTTCATGGAGGTCGACCCGATCGACCTGACCGACCTCGGCCAGGACATCACTGCAGCGGCGCGCAGCACCAAGCCCGTCATCGTCGCCGTGGACGGCTACTGCTTCGGTGTCGGCCTGGAACTGGCACTCTCCTGCGACATCCGGCTGGCCACCGAGCGCAGCGAGTTCGCGCTGCCGGAGATGAACTTGGGGATGATCCCCGGCAGCGGTGGCACTCAGCGACTGGCCAGACTGATCGGGCTGTCGCGGGCGAAGTACCACATCCTCACCGCCACCCGGATCAGGGCGCAGCAGGCCCATGACTGGGGTCTGGTCGCCGAGCTGTTCGGCGACCGCGACGCGCTGGACGCCGGCGTCGAGGCGCTGCTCGACAAGCTGCTCGGGTTCAGCCCCGTGGCCCTCCGTACCGGGAAGGAGGTCCTGGACCGCGGGATCGACGGTCCGCTGTACACCGGCATCGAACTGGAGCGGAAGGCCTACTCGATGTTGCGCGCGACGAAGGACTTCGCCGAGGGCGTGCAGGCCTTCGGGGAGAAGCGCAAGCCGAACTTCACCGGACGCTGACCACTCGTGAAGGCAGCGCCATTCGCCTACGTGCGCCCGGCCACTCTGGACGATGCCGTGGCCGAACTCGCGGCCACCGACGGTGAGGGCAAGGTGCTCGCCGGCGGCCAGTCGCTGGTGCCGGTGCTCGCCATGCGACTGGGCCGGCCCGGGACCCTGGTCGACATCAACGGCGCCGCCGACCTGAGGACCCTCACCCGTACGGGGTCGGTGCTCCGGATCGGTGCCACGACCCGGCAACGCGAGGCGGAGCGCAACCCGGCCGCCGCGGACGTGCCGCTGCTCGGCATGGCCTTGCCCTTCGTCGGCCACCGGGAGCTGCGGAGCAGGGGAACGATCTGCGGCAGCCTCGCGCACGCCGACCCGGGAGCCGAGCTGCCCGCGGTGGCCTCGTGCCTGGGCGCGGTCCTCGAGGTGACCGGCCCCTCCGGCCGGCGGACGGTGTCGGCCTCCGAGTTCTTCCTGGGCGCCATGACCACCGGCGTCGGGGTCGACGAGATCCTGACCGCGGCGGAGTTCCCGGTCGCCCGGCCCGGTGACGGGTACGGCTTCGCCGAGATCGCCCGTCGGCACGGCGACTACGCCCTGGCCGGGGTGGTGACCCGGGTGCGCTCGGTCGACGGCGCCGTGCACGAGGCCGTCATCAGCGGCTTCGGGATCTCCGACCGCGCCGTCACCCGGGACGTCACCGAACTCCTGCGTTCGGTGGCCGACCAGTCCGACCTCGAGGCTGCCTTACGCCCGGCGGCCCAGGACCTGGCTCGTGACATGGTCGACACCGCCGGCGACTCGCACGCCTCGCAGGGCTACCGCCGGCGGCTGTTCGCCGTCCTGGCGGGGCGCGAACTGGCCCAGGCCTACCGCCGATCGACAGGAGGCCGACCATGACCACCGCTCCGCACGCGCCCGGTGGCGCGAGTCCCCGCAGGCCGCAGCGTGCTGTCAAGGCAGCCGCCGACGAGCTCATCGACGTTTCCTTCACCGTCAACGGCACACCAGTCACCATCAGCGTGCCTGCGCGGATGCACCTGGCCGACGCCCTGCGGGCGAACCTCGGCCTCTCCGGCACCCATCTGGGTTGTGAGCACGGCGTGTGCGGGATGTGCACGATCCTCATCGACGGCGACGCCGCCCGCGCCTGCCTGGTCTTCGCCGTCCAGGCAGAGGGCAGCGACGTCGTCACCGTGGAGGGGCTGGGCACCCAGGATGACCAGCACCCCTTGCAGCAGTCCTTCAGCCACCACCACGCACTGCAGTGCGGCTTCTGCACGCCCGGCTTCCTGTTGAGCTCGTACGACCTGCTGACCCACGGTGAGGGCGAACTGGACCCGGAGACGTTGCCGGAGGAGATGTCCGGGGTGATCTGCCGGTGCACCGGATACCGGGGCATCCTCGCCGCCGTGGCCGACGTGGCCGAGGCGTACCCGGGAGGCATCCCGGAGCCGTTGAACTGCGCGCCCCGCACCTTGGTCGGGCGCGTTGGCGCGGCCCGGGGGCCTGGTGTGCCGGCCGGGCCGACGGCGGATGACGACGGCGGCGAGTCGCCGGACGTGGAGATCACCCGACCCACCGGGACACCGACTGTCACGGTGCAGGTGACACGCCAGCTGTCCAGCCCGGTCGAGGACGTCTGGGCAGTCATGAGCGACATCGACCGGCTGGCCCGTTGCCTGCCCGGGGCCGAGATGACCGCGAACCTCGGCAACGACCAGTACCGGGGCCGGGCGAAGGTGGCACTCGGCCCGATCCGGCTGGCCTTCGAGGGACTGGCGCACATCACCGAGCGCGTCCCCACCGAGCACCGGCTGGCCATCCTCGCCCAAGGAGCGGACGCAGGTGGCAACCGGACCGCAGCCGACGTGGGTCTGCGGGCGACCGCCACCGCCGAGGGGGGTACCGAGCTGGTCGCCGACGCGGCGGTCTTCCTGTCCGGCCGGATCGCCCAGTTCGGCCGGGCGCTGGCCGGCGACGTCAGCCAGCGACTGTTCGAGGAGTTCGCCGACGCTGTCGACCGGACGGCCCAGACCGGAGCGCCTCCCGAGCCCGGGGCGGGGCCCAGTGCGCTCGCGATCGGCGTCAAGGCAGTGCTGGGGGGACTCCGCCGCCGGGTGACCGGTCTACGTGACGCGGTGCGCAGCAAGGTCACCTCACGCCGCGATCGGTAGCCGCCGGCGGTGCTCGTGGCTGCCGCGGTGTGGGCGATCGCGGCGAGCACGGGGAGCAGTGGCCGCCGGCGGCGCAGCGGTCGACCGAGCGCGCTCGGGCGTGAGCGACGACGTGCAGGGCCCGACGGCGGCCGACCGGATGACCCTCGCCGACCTCTGCGCGGCTGGTCCGACGCCGAGCTGGCCACCCCGGGCCTGTGCACGGGGTGGACCTGCCGGGACGTGCTCGGGCACGTGGTGATGGCGCTGGAGGTGTCGGTCCCGCGGTTCCTGCTCGAGGTGCTGCGTGATCGCGGCCGGGCCTCGCGCACCTCTGACCGGCTGGCCCGCTCGTTCGGCACCCGGTCCACCGCCGACCTCCTCGCGGTGTTGCGGGCACCGAGCGGGGACACCGTCGCCCCGCCCGGGGTCGGCCCGCTCGGCCCGTTCGCCGACTCGTGCATCCACCTGCGTGCTGTCGCCGTCCCCCTCGGGTCGGCGGCCACTCCCCCGCCGGCGGCCGACCGGTGGGCCCGGACGGGCTGTCCGGCGAGGGCGTCGCGGTGCTGCGTGAGCCCCTCGGCAGCGGACCTCGACCCGTCCGCACCAGCGTGCGAGCTGATCGACGCCGGGGGTCAGGGGCCGGCGGGCGGCGTCGGGCGGGGGCGGCGGCGGCTCACGACCTCGCCCCGTACAGCGTGCCCATGCCG
>JAOPVM010000174.1 GCA_025966215.1 Klenkia sp. | reverse complement strand
CACCATCGTCGTCGGCCGGGTGCTCGACCTCGGTGCGACGGCGGAGAAGACCCCGCTGGTCTTCCACCGCGGCGCCTACGGCCTGCAGAAGAAGGACCACCCAGCCCCCCACCCCTCGCAGGGTGGCGGGACG
This sequence comes from Klenkia sp., assembly GCA_025966215.1. Classification (GTDB taxonomy): domain Bacteria; phylum Actinomycetota; class Actinomycetes; order Mycobacteriales; family Geodermatophilaceae; genus Klenkia. The sequence continues at coordinate 2,720 of JAOPVM010000174.1, read as the reverse complement.
AGCTAGTCGAAGCGGACGGCGATCAGCGCGACGTCGTCCCGGCGGTCGAGGTCGGCTGCGACCGCGTGGTCGCACAGGTCCTGGGGCAGCGCGCCCACCGGGGCGTCGCGCAGGCGCTGCACCAGCGTGCGGATGCCCTCGTCGAGGTCGGCGCCGGGGTGCTCGATGAGCCCGTCGGTGTAGCCGATCAGCGTGCTGCCCACAGGGACCTCCAGGTGCAGGGTCTCCCGGCGGGACTCGAGGTCCACGCCCACCAGCAGCCCGCTCACGTCGTCCAGCACCTCGACGCTGCCGTCGGGGCGGCGGACGAACAGCGGGGGGTGACCGGCGTTGGCGATGGCCAGCGTCCAGGGCCGGCCCTCCGCCGCCGGGGGCACGGCCCGGACGTAGGCCATCGTCGCCATCGCGGCCACGTGCAGGCCCTGGACCAGCCGGTCGACCCGGCCCAGCACCGCGCCCGGGTCGGCGTCGGTGGGCTCCCAGACGCAGGCCCGCAGCAGCCCGCGCAGGTGGCCCATCGCCGCCGCAGCCACGACGTCGTGGCCCACCACGTCGCCGATCGCCACCCCGACCGACCCGTCGGGCAGCGCCAGCAGGTCGTAGAAGTCCCCACCGACGTCGGCTGCGGTGGAGGCGCTCACGTAGTGCGCCGCCGAGGTGATCCGCGGGATCTCCGGCAGGTCGGGCAGCAGCGAGCGCTGCAGGGTCTCGGCGACCTCGTGCTCCTGCTGGTAGAGCCGGACGTTGTCCATCGCGAGGGCGGCCCGGCGGGACAGGTCCTCGGCCAGGTCGACGTCCTCGCGGCCGAATGCACGGTCGTCGGTGGTCATCACCAGCGCCATCGCGCCCAGGGTGCGGCGGCGGGCCACCATCGGGACGCTGAGCACCGACGTGCCGCCCAGCCGGCGGAACAGCCCGGCCGTCGACGGGTGGCTGAACACCGCGGCGGTCCGTTCGTCGTCCATGTCGGGGATGAGCACCGGCAGCGAGGTGTCGAGGGCCTGCCGGCTGGGGGACGCCGCCGGCAGGTGCATGGCGTGCAGGTTGCTGAACCGACGCAGCTCGTCGTGCATGCCGTCCCGGTGCCGGGCCGCGGTCTCCCGGACGTCGCCGAACGGGTCGACCAGGGTGATGAACACCCAGTCGGCCAGCAGCGGCACGCAGAGCCCGGCCAACCGGTCGAGCAGCTCGCTCATCTCCAGCGTCGCCGACAGGGTGCTGGTCGCCTCGGCCATCAGCGCCAGCCGGCTCTGGGCCAGCTCGGCCTCGGCCGTGGCCCGTTCGGCGTCCGCGCGGGCCTGCTCGGCCACGGCCTGGGCGACCTCGGCCTCCCGGCGGGCGGCCTGCTCGGCGGCGAAGGCGGCCTCCTTCTCCCCCTCCACCCGGACCCGCTCGGTGACGTCGGTCTGGACGCCGACGAAGCTGACCAGCTCACCGGCCCCGTCGAACACGGGGGTGATGGACAGCTGGTTCCAGAAGGCCGAGCCGTCCTTGCGGTAGTTCAGCAGTGTCGTGGTGACCGGTTCGCGCCGGCCCAGGCGTGCCCGCAGGTCCGCCAAGGTGGCCTCGTCGGTGGCCGGTCCCTGCAGGAAGCGGCAGTTGCGGCCGACGGACTCCTCGTAGGAGAACCCGGTGACCCGGGTGAAGGAGGGGTTGACCCACACCAGCGGGTCGTCGGGCTGGCGGGGGTCGCTGATGGTGAAGCTGATGTCGGTGGCGACGACGGCCCGGTCGCGCAACGCCTGCAACTGGGCCTCGGGATCGGCGGAGGCCCCCTCGTCGATCTGCAGGAAGACGACCAGGGCCAGCTGTTCGGTGTCCGGGCTCTGCGACAGCGGGAACCCGGTGACCCACAGGGTGAGCGGGTCGGTGTCGCCGTCGGCGGCGTCGACCCGGTCGGTGTCGCTGCTGCGCAGGGGTGAGAGCCGCACGGCCTCACCGGCCACCGGGGAGCCGTCGGCGACGGTGGACAACGGGCTGACGGTGCTGGCCAGCGGGGCGCCGGTCAGGTCGGTCAGCCCGGCCGAGGCACCCCACTCGTCGATCGGGAGCGGCAGCCGCACGTGCCCGGCGATCTCCACCGCCGCGGTGTTGGCGTAGACCACGGTGCCCGCGGCGCGGTCGATGACCAGCACGGCCACCGGGACGTCGGAGAGCACGCCGGGCAGGGCGGAACGGGCGCCCTGGGGCCGGTCGGACACCAGGGCCTCGGCGGCTCCCACGATGCCGGCCTGGGAGGACCCGGGCGGGGACGCCGCTGCACCGGCGACCGCCGCGGCGGCTTCCGGGGGGACGGGGGCCGACGCAACCCGCGGCTCGTCGCGCTCAGGCGGCACGCGTACATCATAAGGGGGGTCCGGACTCGGAACGGGCCCGCGTCGACCGGAGCCCGCCCCGGCGGGGGAGGTGTCGGGAGGTCGGCCGAGGGGAAGTCACGCCCCAGTGGGGGACCGCGCCCCCCCCGACGAGAGGACGACATGGGACTCCTGGACCGGCTCCTGGGCCGAGACCGGCAGCCGGCCGCCGGCGGCGACGAGCAGGCGGTCGAGCGCTACCGCTACCTGCTGCGGACGGCGCCGCCGGACCAGGTCGAGGCCGCGCACGCCGAGGCCTTCGCCCAGCTCACCCCCGAGCAGCGGCAGCAGGTGCTGACCCAGCTGGGGGACGCGGTGCCCGCCGCCGAAGCCACCACCACGGCCGTACCCACCGCGGCCGTAGCC
>JAOPVM010000172.1 GCA_025966215.1 Klenkia sp. | reverse complement strand
GGCTACGGCCTCACCATCACCGGCCGCGTCGCCCTCCCCACCCCCGAGACCACCCACAACGTGCGCTACCTACGCACCAAACGCGAGCGGATGGGCCACCAGATCGACACCACGCACCGGGCCGCCCCGGTACTGGAGCGACCTGTCGGAGGAACCTGACCTCCCCCTTGACAGCCGGCGTGACGCTCGACACGGTCGCCCGGTGGACGGTCGTCGACGACCGTCGTCCGCGCTTCGGCGCACCCAGCACGTCACCCGGCAACGACACCGCAGTCGAGCGAAGGGACCACCTGATGAACACCGCAGCAGGCCACATGAAGTTCGGGATGTTCATGGCGCCGATGCACAACTCCGTGCAGAACCCGACCCTGGCACTCCAGCGCGACCTGGAGCTCATCCAGCGGCTGGACCAGCTCGGCTACGACGAGGTCTGGATCGGTGAGCACCACTCCGCCGGCTCCGAACTGGTCGCCGCCCCCGAGGTCTTCATCGCTGCTGCCGCCGAGCGCACCAAGCACATCAAGCTGGGCACCGGCGTCGTCTCGTTGCCCTACCACCACCCGCTCTGGGTGGCCGACCGCGCGATGCTGCTGGACCACCTCACCCGGGGCCGGTTCATGCTCGGGGTCGGCCCCGGTTCGCTGCCGACCGACTCCGCGATGATCGGCATCGAGCCCGCCGTGCTCCGACCGCGCCTGGAGGAGGGCCTGCAGGCGGTCCTGCACCTGCTCAGCAGCGACGAGCCGCTGACGATGGAGACCGACTGGTTCACCCTGAAGGACGCCGTCCTGCAGCTGCGGCCCTACACCAAGCCCCGCATCGAGATGGCCGTCCCCGGAGTCGTCTCCCCGACCGGCGCCAAGCTGGCCGGCAAGCACGGCATCGGCCTGCTGACCATCGGCGCCGCCGCCGGCGAGGGGATCGACACCTTCGCCCAGCACTGGAACGTCGTCGAGGAGCAGGCCGAGGAGCACGGTCAGGTGGCCGACCGCGCCGACTGGCGGGTGATGACGATCGTGCACCTGGCCGAGACCGAGGAACAGGCCCGCAAGGACGTCGCCTTCGGCATCGCGGACTTCTTCCGGTACTTCCAGCACGTGGCCGCGTTCCCGCAGTTCGCCGTCCAGGGCGAGAACGTCGACGAGATGATCGACTTCGTCAACGACAACGGCCTGGGCGTCATCGGGACCCCGGACATGCTGGTCGACCTGATGACGAAGTGGCAGGACCAGTCCGGCGGCTTCGGCACCTGCATGCTGCTGCACCACGAGTTCGCCGACCCGGACGCGACCCTGCGCTCGCACCAGATGCTGGCCCGGCTGGTCATGCCCGAGTTCCAGGGCCAGGCGGCGTCGCTGCGCGCAGCCAAGGAGCGGGCCAGCCGTAGCCGCGAGGGCCTGGTGACCAAGAGCCAGGCGGCCGTCGACGCGATGACCGAGAAGTACGCCGCCGAACGCGCCGGCAAGGCCTGACCGGCATGGGACTCCTCGAGGGGAAGGTCGCCTTCATCACCGGTGCGGCTCGCGGCCAGGGGCGCAACCACGCCGTGCGCCTGGCCCGGGAGGGCGCCGACATCATCGCCGTGGACGTCTGCGCGCCGGTGGACACCGTTGCCTACGACACCGCTACCGAGGCCGACCTGGCCGAGACGGTGAGGCAGGTGGAGGCGCTCGACCGGCGGATCATCGCCACGACCGCCGACATCCGGGACCTGGCCGCACTGCGCTCGGCGGTGGATGCCGGGGTGGCCGAGTTGGGGCGGCTGGACATCGTGCTGGTCAACGCCGGCATCTTCAGCTCGAGCCGGTTGCTCGAGATGGAGGACGACACCTGGTCGACCATGATCGAGGTCAACCTCTCCGGTGCCTGGCGGACCATCCGGGCAGCGGCACCGCACGTCGTGGCCGGCGGGCGGGGGGGCTCGATCGTGATCACCAGCTCGCTGGCGGCGCTGACCGCGAACGAGAACATGGCCCACTACTCGGCCGCCAAGGCCGGCCTGGTGGGGCTTATGAAGGTCGCGGCCAAGGAACTGGCGGCCGACCGGATCCGGGTGAACAGCGTGCACCCGACCACGGTCGCGACCGACATGATCCTCAACGACGCCTTCTACCAGCTCTTCCGGCCCGACCTGGAGAAGCCGACACGGGAGGACTTCGAGGAGGCGGGCGTGACGCTCAACGCGCTCCCGGTCGCAGCGATCGAGTCCGACGACGTCACCGAGGCGGTCCTGTACCTGGTCGCCGACAGCGGGCGGTACGTCACGGGCACCACGCTGGTGGTGGATGCCGGGGCGTCGCTGTGACGGGCCACCGCTGAGCTGAGGACCACCGACTGCAGGGGCGCCTCCTCCCGGGGGCGCCCCTGCCAGTCGGGTCCAGCGCCGTGCGGGATGCGGTGCGGCAGCGATCGGTCGGCATCCACGCGGGCAGCTCCACCATCGGACCGGTGACCTCGTGCTCGACCGGGGTGGGGTGTCGACCGCTCGCGGGCGACGCCGTCGAGCTCGCGGGGTCCTGGAGCTCCCTGAGGTCGGAAGCCGTGGTGCGACCAGCGACGAGGTGGCCGATCTCGGGGATGGACTGCGTCATGATGGAGGCTCCGTCGTCACCGCCTGTGTCCGCGGCCACCGGATGGACACCCTGCACGCACTGTGTCAGAGTCTCGTCGGCCGCCGGGAGAGTGAGGCATCGGCGCTGCGCGGAGGAGGGCCTGGGATGAAGCCACGGTCACTGGTGTTCGACGTCTTCGGCGACCACCTCCGCTACCGCGGCGGAGAGGCCCAGCTGCGTCACCTGGTGGCCCTCATGGCGCCCTTCGGCATCCCGGAGACGACCGCCCGGGTCGCGCTGGCGCGGCTGCGCAAGGAGGGGTGGCTCTCCAGTCGACGGGACGGCCGGGGCACCGTCTACTCCCTGACCGACCAGTCGTGGGCTCTGCTCGACGAGGGGCGGGACCGCATCTTCGATCGGGCCCGCGGGCCGTGGAGCGGCACCTGGAGCATGGTGATCTACACCGTGCCGGAAGCCGAGCGCGCCCTGCGCGAACAGCTGCGGCGGCGGCTGGCGTGGTTCGGGTTCGGCCCGTTGTCGACATCGGTGTGGATCAGCCCGCACGACCGCGTCGACGAGGTGGTCGCCTCTCTGGACGACTCCCCCGGCGCCCGGATCGACACCTTCCGCTCGGCCTCGGCCGGGCTCACCGCCGACCGTGACATCGCGACCCGGGCGTGGGACCTCGTCGGCCTCGAGCGTGACTACCGCGAGCTCCTGGCGACCTACGACGCCAGGCTGCCTGCCTACCGGGCCGGGGCCGTCACCGGAGCCCAGGCACTGGTCGAACGCCTGCAGCTGGTGCGGGACTACCGCACGTTCCCCTTCCGGGACCCCGACCTGCCTCCGGAGCTGTTGCCCGAGCAGTGGCCCGGCCGCCGGGCCCACGACGTCTTCCTCGAGGCGCACAGCCTGCTCCGCGCGCCCGCCGAGGCCTACATCGACGAGGTGACCGGCGCGTCCTGACGCCCAGCGCGGGGGACCGGGCCACTTCCCGTGTCACCTGTGGACGTCCTGTCGTGACCTGGTCGTGCGTGCGGCCACGAGGGGGCCGGCATCGACCTGGGTGCCAGGCACGTGCTGAGACCGAGGCTGGGGCCGCACCGGCGCACCCGGTCCCTCCCGCCCCCGGGCACGGCGGCTACGCCTCGACGGGCGGCGGCCGGCTGCTGCGCCGGTAGCGGCTCAGCCACGCCCGCCCGGCAGGGGTGAGGGACCGCGTCTCGCGCTCGGCTCGCAACAGCGGTGGGTCCTGCCGGTAGAGCCCGGCGACCAGGTAGCTGTCCGGAGCGAGCCGGCGGGCGTGCTGATGGGCCTCGAGCCGGTGCAGCTGACCACCGGGGGCGTCGGCGAAGACCTGCAGGAGGGCCGCGATCGCCTCGTCCGGGGGTTCGGGCGCGGCCTGGGGGGCACGGTCGGGTTCCTCGTCGAGCAGCGCGGCGACGGCCACCGAGAACGTGGTGACCAGGTCCTTGATCCGCTCGTCGCGGGACTCGCTGGCCGGGGCGTCGGTGGAGCCCTGCCAGGTGCGTTGCGGGTGTCGGTGCAGGTACTCCTCCTCCAGCTCCAGCATCCGCTCGGTGTGCGTGCGGAACTGCTCCCTCGTGCCGTGCAGGAACACCCAGTGCCGGGTCGCGTGGGCCTGGATCCCCTGCCGCTCCAACTCCTCCTCGGTGAGGTCTCGTGCCGGCCTGCCCTGTCGAGCCATCGGGCTCTCCTCGTCATCGGTGGGGTGTGGTCCCTCGGACCGGTCAGGCGACGCCCAGCAGGGCGTGCGCCACGGAGCTGTCGGAACGGAACTCGGCCGTCGGCGAGCGGTGCACGACGCGGCCCTTGTCCATCACGGCGATCTCGTCGGCGACCGCGAAGGCCAGGTGCAGGTCCTGCTCGACCACCAGCAGGGTCACCCCCTCGGCCTTCATCCCGGTGAGGGCGCGGCCGATCAGGTCGACCACGGCCGGGGCCAGGCCGTCGGACGGCTCGTCCATCAACACCAACCGGGGATTGGTCAGCAGCGCCCGCGCGATCGCCAGCATCTGTTGCTCTCCCCCGGAGAGCTGGCCGGCCTCGTGCCGCAACCGCTCCCCCAGCCGCGGGAGCAGGTCCAGCACCCGCACCGTCGTCCAGGGACCCTTGCCCCGCCCGCGTCGGGCAGCCAGGTCCAGGGTCTCGGTGACCGTCAGCGGCGCCCACACCCGTCGTCCCTGGGGCACCAACGCCACCCCGGCCCGGGCCACCACGTCGGGACGACGCCCGGCGAGGTCCACGCCGTCCACCCGCACCTGGCCGGCGGAGGGCCGCACGAGCCCCATCAGGGTGTTCACCAGGGTGGACTTGCCCACGCCGTTGCGGCCGAGCAACCCGAGCACGGACCCCTCGGCCAGGTCGAGGTCCAGACCCTGCAGCACGGCACTGCGCTTGTAGCCCGACTCGAGCTCACGCACCTCCAGCACGGCGACCACCTCCTGCGGTGTCGGTGAAGAGGGCTTCGCGACCAGCCCCCAGGTAGGCGTCCTGCACCGCAGGGCTGGCCCGCACCTGGTCCGGGGTGCCGGTGAGCAGGACCGCCCCCAGGTGCAGCACGGTCACCGAGGTGGCCAACGCGAAGACCACGTCGAGGTCGTGCTCGACGATGACCACGGTCACCTCGCCGGGCAGCGCGCGCAGCAGGTCGACCAAGCGCCGGCTCTCCGCCGGGGACATCCCCGCGGCCGGTTCGTCGAGCAGCAGCAGCCGGGGCTCGCAGGCCAGGGCGACCGCCACCTCGAGCTGGCGCCGTTCCCCGTGCGAGAGCGAGGCCACCGGCACGTCGGACCGGTCCGCGAGGCCGACGTCGGTGAGCAGCTCGGCGACACGCTCGCGCGCGGCCCGCTGCCGACGGGGCACCAGCGAGGTGCGGGAGCCGTGCCGGCGTTGGGCGGCCAGCAGCACGTTCTGGGCCACCGACTGGGTGAGGAACAGGCTCGAGTGCTGCAGGGTCTGGGCCACCCCGCGGCGCGCACGGCCCGGTTCGGAGACCCCGGTGACGTCCTCGCCGTCCAGCGCCACCGTGCCCGCACTCACCGGCATCGACCCGGCGACCAGCTTGAACAGGGTGGACTTGCCGGCGCCGTTGGGTCCGATGAGGGCGTGCCGGGCACCGGCCGGGACGGCGAGGTGCACGTCGTCGACAGCGGTCAGCGCGCCGAACCGGCGGCTGACCCCGGTGAGCTCGAGCAGCGGGGTCACCGGCGCGCCGTCCGTGCGGTGAGGCGGCCGAACCCGGCCAGCCCGGCGAACCCGCGGGGCAGCAGGTAGACGGCGAGCACGAAGACGATGCCGAGCACCAGCGGGCCGTGGCCGTCCAGCGACGGGCCCAGCCCGTCCCGTACCAGGACGACGACGGCCGCCCCGAGGACCGGACCCCACAGCGAGCCCGCCCCGCCCAGGATCACCGCCAGCAGAGCCAGGGCGCCGAGCTCGAACCCGACCTCGCTGGGGGTCACCAGCCGCACCTGGGCGGCGAAGAGGCCGCCGGCGAGACCGGCGAAGGCCCCGGCGAGGACGAAGGCGGCGAGCTTGTACCGGAACGGCGAGTAACCCACCGACCGCATGCGGGGTTCGTTGTCCCGGATGCCCCGCAGCACCGCCCCGACCGGGGAGCGGGAGATCGTCCAGAGCCCGGCGAAGCCCAGCGCGGCGACGGCCAGCACGTACCAGTACACGTAGCCGGGCAGGGTCAGCGGTTCCCCGGCGATGCGCACCGCGGGGATGCCGAACAGGCCGTTGGACCCGCCGGTGACCGAGGACGCCGACTGGGCCAGCTGGAACACCAGCTCACCGATGGCCAGGGTGAGCATCAGGAAGAAGACCCCGTTGTTGCGCACCGCCAGCCAGCCGGTGGTCGCGGCGGCCAGTCCACCGGCGACCATCCCGGCGAGCACCGGCACCGGCGCCTCGGCGGTGACGTGGATCGACACCAGACCCGCGGTGTAGGCGCCCACCCCGAAGTAGGCCGCGTGCCCCAACGAGGGCAGCCCGGTGATGCCGACGAGCAGGTCCAGGCTGCAGGCGAACAGCGCGAACACCAGCACCCGGGACAGCGTCGAGGTGCCGAACGGGTCGACCACGAAGGGCACCAGGGCCAGCAGCACGAGCACGACCACCGCGGGGAGCAGCCGCAGCACGCCGCCGCTTCGTCGTCCGCCGGTGGGGCCGGTGACCGGGTCGGCTACCGCGATCGTCTTCTCGGTGGCGGTCACCGGACACCGGCCAGCGTCTTGGGCCCGAACAGACCACGGGGACGGACGACGAGGACCACCGCCAGGGTGCCGAAGAGGATGAAGGAGGCCAGGTCGGGGAGCAGCGCTCGGCCCAGCGACTCGACCTGCCCGATGACCAGCGCCCCGATCAACGCCCCGGTGACCGACCCGAGACCGCCGATCACGACGACGACCAGCGCGAGGATGAGGATGGTGCCGTCCAGGCCGGGGCGGGCGCCGTAGACCGGTCCGCCGAGCACGCCGGCGACGGTGGCCAGCATCGAGCCGATGCCCAGCACCGCGATCTTGACCTTGCGGTTGTCGATGCCCATCGCCGACACCATGTCCCGGTCGGCGACCGAGGCACGCACCAGCGCCCCCACGGAGGTCCGCTCGACCACCAGGTACACCGCGACGGCCAGGACCAGCCCGAGCCCGATGAGGGCCAGCCGGTAGGTGGGGTACGCGTTGCCGGCGACGGAGGTGCTGCCGTCCAGGCCGGGGGGCGGCGCGATCGAGAGGACGTCGTTGCCGTAGGCGATCGACAGCAGCTCTGCCACCACCAGCGAGACGCCCAGGGTGAGCAGCGCCTGGTCCAGGATCGGCCTGCGGGCCAGCGGTTCGGTCATCGCCGAGAGCCCCCCACCGGCGAGCAACCCGACCAGGGCGGCCACCCCGAGAGCGACGAGGAAGCCGCCCCAGGACGACGTCCCCCCGACGAAGCTGACCGCCAGGTAGCTGCCCAGCAGGTACAGCGCGCCGTGGGCCAGGTTGAGCACGTCCATCATCCCGAAGACGATCGACAGCCCGATCGCGAGGATGAACAGCAGCGAACCTATGGCGAACCCGTTGAGGATGCTGACCAGGTTGGCGTCGAACCAGCCCAGCACTACGAGCCCGGCTGGGCGTAGACCCCGAGCTCGCTGACCACGGTGTTGATCAGTGCCCCGCCCTCGTCGGCCACCTCGCGCAGGTAGACGGTCTGGCGCGGGTTCTGGTCCTCGAAGGTCCACGGCCCTCGCGGGCTGTCGTCGATCTCCCCGAGGCCGCCCAGCGCCGTGGCGAGGGAGTCGCCGTCGAGGGCCTGGGCCTCCTCGACGGCACGGGAGAGCACGTTCGCCGCGTCGAAGGTGGCCATCGCGAAGCAGGTGGGAAGCGAGTCGTAGGCGGCCTGGTAGGCCTCGACGAACGCGGTGTTGGCGTCGTTGTCGATCTCGGTCGAGTAGTGCAGCGAGGTCTGCACGCCGACCGCGGCGTCGCCCTGTCCGGTCAGCACGCTGCCCTCGGTGAGGAAGCCCGACCCGAACAGCGGGATCGAGTCCTTGAGCCCGAAGTCGGCGTACTGGGTCACGAAGGTGACCGCCTCCCCGCCGGAGTAGAAGCAGAAGACGGCGTCGGGGGCGGCCGCCTGGGCCCCGGACAGGAAGGGCTGGAAGTCCTGCGTCGTCCCGAACGGGGTGAGCGCGGAGCCGGCGACGGTGCCGCCGGCGCCCTCGAACGCCGCGGTGAACGCCGTGACGTTCTCCTGACCCGCGGCGTAGTCCGGCGCCAGGATGTAGACCGAGGTGAGGCCCTCGGCGGCGAGGTGCTCGCCCATGGCGTAGGAGTTCTGGGCATTGCTGAACGAGGTCCGCCAGACGTAGTCGGTCCGGGCGTCCCCGGTGATCGCCACGGCTCCGGCGTTGGAGATCAGCAGCAGCTTCTTGGCCTCGGTGAACTGGTCGGCGACGCCGAGGGCGGTCGCCGAGTTCACGATGCCGACCACCACGTCGACGTCCTCGTTCTGCAGCAGGGCCTGGATGGCCGGGACCCCGGTGTCGGGTCCCTCGCCCTCGTCGGCGGTCACGGTCTCGACGGTGTACCCGCCGATGGTGTTGTCGTTCTGGTCCAGCCACAGCTGCCAGCCGTTGGTCATGTCCACCCCGAGCGGGGTGTAGACCCCGGCCTGGGGGACGACGAGGCCCACCCGGATGGTGCCGCCTCCACCGCCGGACCCACCGGCCGCGGAGCCCCCGCCGTCGCCGCCGAGGCTCCCGCCGCCGCACGCGGTGAGCAGGAGCGCCGACGTGCCGACGCCGAAGGCGCCGAGCAGCTTGCGGCGGCTGAAGGGGGGCAGCGAGGCGGCTGTCATGGGGCTCTCCGTCGGGTCCGGGACCTGCGTGGATGTGGCCGATCCGGGTGTCCGACGTGCGACACCCGTGCGTCGCAGAGGATGGCGAGCTGTGGAATGTGTGTCAACCGTCACGTGGGTCGTCCCGGGAACGTCACAGGATCGTGACCATGGGACGCCCACGGGGAGTCAGCCCGCGGCGAGTCCGGCGAGGGCGTCGGCCAGCTCGGTCGGTCGGGTGAAGCAGGACTCGTGGCTCCCCGGCACGGTCACCGGCGTCGCACCGATCCGGTCGGGCATCCGGGGCACCCAGCCGAACTCCCCCGGGGGGAGTGCGACGTCCTCGGCACTGAGCACGTAGTCCAGCGGGATGCCCAGCTCGCGGTAGCGGTTGCCCTCCACCGGGGCGTCGGTGAACGTCGCGTACGGCTGACCGCGCAGCACCGAGTGGACGACGGCGGAGACAGCCGGGTCGGCGTCACCCATGAACCCGCCCTGGAAGACCTCCAGCGGCAGGGTCACCGTGTCGTCACTGGATGCGGCGGCGAGCTGGGCGAACAGGGCCTGGTAGTCCGGCGGCACCTCGTCGAACAGGCTCTGTCCGGCCTCGGGCACGAACGCCGACCAGAACACCACCCGCTTGAGCCGGCCCGCCAGCCGGGGCGCAGCGCCGGCGACCACGAAGCCGCCCCAGCTGTGCCCGACCAGCGTCACGTCGTGCCGGTCGGTGGACTCGACATGGGCCACCAGGGCGTCCACGCAGTCGGTGAGGGTGACCCCGCGCGGGTCGTCGTCGATGCCCAGTCCCGGGCTGGTCACCGCGCTCACCCGGTGCCCACCGGCCCGCAACCGGGCCGCCACCGGCTGCCAGGCCCACCCGCCGTGCCACGCACCGTGCTGCAGGACGAAGTCCTCTGCCACGCTCTCCTCCTCGGGTCGCCCGCCCGGCCCACGGTCGCGGACGGTGCGGTGTGCACAGAGGATCGTGACGCCGACCACCTGTGTCAACGGAGCCCCCGTCGGCGGACGGGTGACACGAGTCGACCGCGACCCGAGGGCCGCGGGCGGTGCACCAGGGACCCGACGCCGACTCCTTGAAGGTCCGGTCCGTGTGTGTCACTCTCGTGGTGGCCGTTGTGCAGATGACACGTGAGCGACAAGGGGTGCTGCATGCGCATCGCCGTCCTGGGCGGCGGGCCCGGTGGGCTGTTCGCCGCCGCCCTCGCCAAGGCCTCCGACCCCAGCCGCGAGGTGACCCTGTTCGAGCGGAACCGGGCCGGGGACACCTTCGGGTTCGGCGTCGTCTTCTCCGACGCCACCCTCGACGGCATCCACGCCGCGGACCCGGTGCTCCGCACGGCGCTGGAGGAGCACGGGGTGCACTGGGACCCCATCGACGTGCGGCTGCACGACCAGACGTGGCGCTGCCACGGCAACGGCATGGCCGCCGTGGAGCGCACGACCCTCCTGCAGCTGCTGCAGGACCGGGCCCGGGAGACCGGGGTCGACCTCCGGTTCTCCACCACGGTCGACCCCGACGAGCTCGTGGCCCAGGGGCACGACCTGGTCCTCGCCGCCGACGGGGCGAACTCCCGGCTCCGCGACCGGTACGCCGACGTGTTCGCCCCCACCGCCGAGACCGCCACCGCCAGGTTCATCTGGCTGGGCACCACGTACCCGTTCGAGGGTCTGACCTTCATCCACCGCCGCAGCCGGCACGGCGTGTTCGCGGTGCACGGGTACCCGATCGGCAACGGGCTGTCCACGTTCATCGTGGAGACCGACGAGGACTCCTGGCGAGCCGCCGGGCTGGACGAGTTCGACGTGAGGCAGCCACCCGGAGCCAGTGACGAGAAGAGCCGGGCGTTCCTCCAGGACCTCTTCGCCGAGGACGTCGAGGGCCACGAGCTGCTGGCCAACAACTCGCGGTGGGGCACCTTCAGCACCCGCCGGGCCGGCGCGTGGACCCACCGGGTCGGGGACGGTGCGATCGCCCTGCTCGGGGACGCCGCCCACACCGCGCACTTCTCGGTGGGCTCGGGGACCAAGATGGCCATGGAGGACGCGATCGCGCTGGTCGCTGCCCTGGACGAGCACCCGGACGACGTGGACACCGCGTTGGCCGCCTACGAGACGGTCCGCCGGCCGCAGGTCGCCAAGATCCAGGACTCCGCGCGACCGAGCCTGTCCTGGTGGGAGCACGTCGGCCGGTCGCACGACGCCCTCCCGGCCTGGCAGTTCGCCTACCACTTCTTCACCCGCAGCCTCACCGACGGCAAGCTGCGCCGCCGCGACGACGCGTTCGTCTCCGAGGTCACCGCGCGCTGGACCGCCGAGCGGCACGCCGCCCCGATGGACAGCCCCGTCGAGGTGGCGGGCCACACCCTCCCCGGACGCCGGGTCGCGGTCACCGACGAGGCGGTGCTCGTTCCCGCGGCTCCCCTGCCCCTCCTCGACGCCCCACCGCAGGACGGGGGCCCCTGTGCGCTGCGGGTCCACGCCCCGGACGCGGAGGCCGAGCTCGCC